>JAICKM010000311.1 GCA_025927935.1 Chloroflexia bacterium
AAGATCGCCGCCCTCTGGATCGCGTTTGACAACTATGGCGTCCTGCAACAGATGGGCGCCGTCCCCGCGTCCGGCTAAGCCGCGTTGGGGCGACGAACCTAACCCCCCAACCCCCCTTCCCGCCGCGGGAAGGGGGGCTAGCGATCTCCCCTCCCCGCGGCAGGGTGGGGTATACCCCAGCCGGGGGAGAGGTTGGTCGGGCGCCCGCCTCAGCAATCCGGCCGCGTCAACAGCGTCTCATCGCATTGCAGCAGCAGGCCCTCGTTGGGGCGCAGGGTCAGGGCGCTGAGGGCGGCGGTGCCGGTGCGGTCGCCGTGCGTGGAGAGCAGGATCGTCGCCGTGTTGCCGGGGTCGGGCAGGGCGCAGAACTGGTCGGCGGGGCTGAGGTTGAGCGCGATCAGCAGGCGCGCGCCGGCCCCCTCGCGCAGGTAGGCGAAGACGTGCGCGTTGCCGGCGTCCAGCGAGCGATAGCTGCCGGTGGCGAGCGCGGGGTGGGCGCGGCGCAGGGCCAGCACGGCGCGCACGAAGCGCAGCATCGAGGCCGGGTCGGCGTCCTCCACGGCCACGTTGTGCGCGGCGTAGTCCGCGGCGAGCGGCAGCCAGGGCGTGCCGGTGGTGAAGCCCGCCTGGGGCCCGGCGTCCCACTGCATCGGCGTGCGCACCGGGTCGCGGCCCAGGCCGATGCCGGGCACGCCCTTCTCCCACGGGTCCTGCACCAGGGCGGGCGGGATGGCGACGTTCTCCATGCCCAGTTCGTCGCCATAGTACCAGGTGGGCGTGCCGCGCAGGGTGAGCAGCAGCAGGGCGCCCACGCGGGCCTGCGCCCGGCCCACCCGCGTGGCGAGCCGGGGCCGGTCGTGGTTGCCCAGCACCCAGTTGGGCCAGCCGCCCGGCGGCAGCGCCGCCTCGTAGGCGTCCACCGCCTCGCGCAACACCCGCCCGCCCCAGGGCAGCCGAATCAGTTGGAAGTTGAAGGGCAGGTGCGCCTCGTCCAACTCCTCGCCATAGTAGCGCATCAATTCGGGGTTGGGCGCGTAGACCTCGCCGATCATCACCCGGTCCGGGTAGCGGTCGACCACGGCGCGCATCTGGGCGATAAGGGCGTGCGACTCGGGGCGGTTGCGCGAGTAGATCTGCTGTTGCGCCTGGTAGGGGTCCATGCCGGGCCGCCAGTCGGGGTTGGGCGGGTTGTCGCGCCACTGGGCGTCCTTGAGGATGCCGTGGATCACGTCGATGCGGAAGCCGTCCACGCCCCGGTCGAGCCAGAAGCGCATCGCGGCGAACATGGCCGCCTGCACCTCCGGGTTGCGCCAGTTCAGGTCGGGCTGCTCGCGGGCGAACGAGTGCAGATAATACTGGCCGGTAGCCGCGTCCCACTCCCAGGCGGGGCCGCCAAAGTTGCTGATCCAGTTGTTGGGTGGGCCGCCGCCGGGCGCCGGGTCGTGCCACAGATACCAGTCGCGCTTGGGGTTGTCCCGGCTGGCCCGCGACTCCTGGAACCAGGGATGCTGGTCGGACGAGTGGTCGGGCACGAAGTCGAGGATGAGTTTCAGGCCGCGCAGGTGCGCCGCGTCGAGCAGGGCGTCGAAGTCGGCCAGCGTGCCGAACATCGGGTCCACGTCGCAATAATCGCTGATGTCATAGCCGAAGTCGGCCATGGGCGAGGGGTAGAAGGGTGAGATCCAGACGGCGTCGACGCCCAGGCCCCCCAGGTAGTCGAGCCGCGCCGTGATGCCGGGCAGGTCGCCGATGCCGTCGCCGTTGGAGTCCTGAAAGCTGCGCGGGTAGACCTGATACACCACGCCCCGCTGCCACCAGTGATACGTGTCCGCCATGCGCTGGTCCTCTCTCGATAGATCGGCCCCGGCCATTTTGCGGTGTAGAGGCCGGTTTGAAACCGGCCTGCCGGGCGCGGGGTCCGCGCCCGAGTGAAGCAGCATTTGTGCCCCGGCCCCCGGCGCGTGGAGCAAATGAACGCAAAGTGGGCAATTATTGATCTGGAAAGTGAGCAGCGCGCGCCGCGATAATAACACCAGGCAGCCCCGCCGCACACAGCGCCGCCGGGGGGCTGCGCGGGTGGGAACGACGGCGGCGCGGAGGTGGCGCCCCGCCCGTGTTGTTTATAAGGAGAATCCAACATGCAAGCATCAACAGAACTGAAGGATCTGGTCCTGCGCTTCTACGCCGCCCTGGCCCAGGGGGATCTGGCGTTTGTCGCGCAGACGATGTCGGCAGAGGACGGCGCGGTGTTTATCGGCACCGACCCGCAGGAATGGTGGATGGGGCAGGAAGCCGTCGCCGCGTTCAAGGCCCAGGCAGACGCGATGGGCGGCGGCCTCCCGGTCGTCCCCGGCGACCCGCAAGCCTATGTCGAGGGCACGGTGGGCTGGACAAGCGAGCAATCCAAGTTCCAGTTCCCGGACGGCAGCGAACAGCCCTTCCGGGCCACCCACGTCTTCCACCAGGTGGATGGTGCCTGGAAACTCGTGCAGGCGCACTATTCCATCGGCGTATCCAATGAAGAGGCCGTGGGGCAAGAACTCCCCATCTGAGCCGGTACCCCCCTTCAAGAGCCGGGTAGCCTGGTCCCTGAAGGGTTCGGGCTACCCGGCTCAGGCGCCGCGTTGAGCGCCAGCAGCCGCCTCCACGATGGACCCGCTCCGCGCCGAGTGGCCGCCCTGCGCCTAGAGGCCGGGCGCGAGCCCGACCAACCTAACCCCCCAACCCCTCCTTCCCGGCGCGGGAAGGGGGGCGACGTAATCTCTCCAGCCCGGCGGCGGGGTGGGTCGGTCGCCAGGGGGTTGACAGGTGGTGTATAATATAAGTTGCAGACCTACTTGCTCCCGCCGTGGTCCCAGGCACCCGGTTGCCGGGCGCGGCCCCGCCCCTCTCGCGCTGCGTACCCTCGGTGTACCCGATTCGCCCTGCGTCCCGCTCCTCCGGCGCCATGCCCGTAGTGTCCGGTTAAAAGAGGGGTCGCGCCGCGTTCCCCGAAGGAGGTGAGGCCCGCACTTGCTAGTGCTTCCCCGACCCCGCTGCCCCCGCGGCCGGACAGAGGCGGCCGGCTCGACCGTGGATTCCCGCATCCCCCAATGGAGGAATGACCATGGCGCGCTTGCAGAAGTCCTTCCGCATACCCTTGCTGCTGATTTGTATGCTGACCTTCGGCCAAACGGCGGCGCTCGCCTTTGCCGGCTCCCCCGCCGCCCCGACCTCCCCGCTCGGCGATCCCCTGTGCGAACAGGATCGCGGCCGTTGCGTCGACACACTCTACCGTAGGAACTACGAAGGCCAGTACATCGGCCACGACGAACCCTCGCTGCTCTACTACTCGAACCGGCCCGGCTCCGGCAACAGCAACCTCTATCACCTGACCCTGCCCAAGGACCCGCCGCGGCTGCCCAAGCAGGACGGCACCGGCGGCACCTTCAACTTCCAACTGCACCCCGCCTTCTGGCTCGGCATGGCAATGTGCGACAGTCAGTCTGCCCCCAACCCCGGCCACCCCTGCCGGCCCGACACCGACGCGAATATCTTCGACGGCACCAATCCCTCCGCCGCCAACTACATTGGCCGGCATCCCGGCGCCGCCTTCATGGAGATGCAATTCTATCCGCCGGGCTGGGTACCGAACGTAAGTTGCGATCCCACCCAGTGGTGCGCGGCACTCAACATCGACAGCTTCTCATACAACATGAACACCGACGTGCCGAACAACCCGACCTGCGCTAGCGCCGTGGGCATCGAGTACGTCAACTTCGCCTTTATCACCAAAAACGGCGTGGCCCAGGCGCCGGCCAACCCGGTGCAGGCCACCGGCGCCACGTACACGCCGGACCCCAACAAGGACCTGTTCATGCACTCCGGCGATGAGCTGGTGGTTGACATGCACGACACGGCCCACGGCTTCCAGGTCGTCATCCACGACCGGACCAGCGGCCAGTCCGGGTCGATGATCGCCAGCGCCGCCAACAGCTTCGGCCAGGTGAAGTACGCCCCGGAGCCCAGCACCGAATGCACCAACATCCCCTACGACTTCCACCCGATGTACAGCACGTCGAGCGAACACACCCGCGTGCCCTGGGCCGCGCACTCCTACAATGTCGCCTTCTCCGACGAGATCGGCCACTTTGAGTACTGCGCCCAGACGCCCGGGGGCGGCGGTCCCTGTACTCGCGCCGGCGCGACCGATCCGGGCGGCCTGGATGCCGACGACCAGTTCTGCTTCAAGGCTTCGGAGTCGCTGCGTATCCGCATTACTGGATGTATTGCCAGCGACACCGACTTTGACGGTCCCGAGTATGGCGCCAACTGGCCGGGGACGTTCAGCAACGCCGCGCAGGATCGCAAATATCACGCGCAGCCCATCCTGTTCTCCAGCCCGGTGTTTAACGGCGACCGGAACTACGACCGGGCGGCGTTTGAGACGGATCTCCCCGCCATCGAGCTAGACTGCGACGTGCAGACCGGCGCCCACTGCGTCAATCCGCCGCCGGGCGCCACCTTCTATCCGATCTACAGCACCCGCAACACCGACGCAGCGGATCAGCCGTTGCACCACGGCGGCGGCGAGAGCTGCCTGTGGCAAGTGGGGGGCCCCTTCATCCCCGGCACGACCAACACCTTCGGCGGCACCTCGGCGGCCGAATACGGGTCGCTGCTGCACCTGACCTATCCCACCCACACCGGCCCCGTCTCGCTCATCCTCAACTTCCGCCGGGTGCTGTCCACGAACCCCTGCCCGGCTGGCGACTAACCACGCGCTGGCCCTAGCCTCCCCGCGCCGTGAAGCCCACAACGTCCCAATCTCCCCCTTCCCGATGCGGGAAGGGGGCCGGGGGTTAGGCCCGTCGCCCGCGCGTTTCGAGGATCCGTTTCAGCAGGGTGAGGTTGCGCGTGATCTGGCGCTGGGCGATGGGTTGGAGCAGGGGTTGCAGGACGCGCAGCCAGCCCCCCGGCGTGGACTCGTCCACCGAGGTGAAGCGCGTGCCGCCCGCCACCGGGGCGAAGGTGTAGTGCCCGGCGAAGCGGATCGGCCCCGCCGTGGTCTCGTACTCGAAGCGGCGCCCCGGCTCATAGGTCACGACGCGCAGGGCGCTGGTGAAGCGCCGGCCCAGCAGTTTGTTCTGCTGGGTGAACGTGGTGCCCACGCCCACCGGGCCGGGCGAGGTCTGGCGCGACGCGACGACCAGCGTGCCGGCCCAGCGCGGAAAGTTAGCCGGGGTGGTGACATAGGCGAAGACCTCGGCCACCGGGCGGGCAATCTCCACCGTGACGCGCGTAGTGATCATAAGGCCGCTCCCTGCCTAGCTAGCCGGTCCCCGGCGGACCAACGACCCCCCACCCCCTGCCCGGCGCGGGCAAGGGGGCGACGACGGGCCTAACCCCCCAACCCCCCTGCCCGGCGCGGGCAGGGGGGCGACAACAACGCGGACCGGGCTAGCGATCTCCCCTCAGCACTCAGCTCTCGCCCGGTCCGGCATCCTGGCTGAGCTGGGCGAACAGGATCTCCCCATCGTGCCACTCGGGCGGGCCGTCCAGGAAGCTTAGCAACTGGCGATACTCGGCGTCCTGCTCGGGGCTGTCCGCGTTCGCCCGGTAGGACTCTTTGCTCTCGAACACAGCCGCCATGTAGATTTCGTTCGGGTCGGTGTCCATCCGGTAGAGATAGACGGCCACGGCGCCGGGCACGGGCCGGCTCTCGCTTTGTCGCATGAAGGCATGGGCCGCCTCGGCCATGCCCGGCCTGACGCGCATGCGCGCAACTGTCCCGTACATTGCTGCCTCCTTTGCCGGCTACGCCCGCGGGCGGTAACGGATACGTCGCGCACGGTCTCCCGCGGGGGGCAACGTGGGGGGCACGGGTCGGGAATCCTGCTGCGTCTATTATAACATCTAATTCATCCACGCGGGCCGCACCCGGCGGCGTGCTGTCCGTGCCACCGGGCCGGGGGCGGTGCGATCGCCGCCCCCGCGTCTCCCTCGTCCCTCGTCCGCAGCAATGGGCTACGCACCGCTGCGCGAACAGCACTCCGCACTCGTCGGGGCCGGGGGGTTAGGCCCGCCGCGCCATTTTCATGAAAGTGGCGCGTTATGTCTAGCCGGGGTTGACAAGGCTAGCGGGCCTATGGTAAGCTTACAATCATCGCGGCTTTGTTGTTGAGATCGTTCCGTCCCATACTATTCGCCTATAGTTTCCAAGTCCGAATCCGCCGGTGCTTCCCTGTCCCAGGACCGGCGGCGAGGCATACCAACCCCCCGCGGCGCGCCGTGCCTACCCACCGGATAGGTGCGCGCACCCTATCGGTGCCCTCCCGCGCAGATTGCCGGACCTGGCCCGCCGCGACTCATCGCGTAGTGCCGCTGGAAGCGTGACCCCGGCCCGCTTCCTTATGCTAAACCCCTATATACATCGCCGTGTTATCCCTCGGCACAGCCCTACTCGTGCCGGTGGAGTGGAAAGAAGGTAGGTAATGGATCGTTGGCTGCAACGTGCCCCCGGCCACTGGCGCAAAGAAGCGGATCTGCCCATCGGCCATGTCGTCGCCGAAATTCGCAAACAGGAATATCTGCCCCTCTACAGCACGCGGGTCGAAGTCACCTTCACCGAGACCCATGTGCCCCAACAAGTCACCAAAACCTCGATTGGCCTGCTCAACCCGGCGGTGGCCCAGGTCACCTGTAACCGGCTCCTGGCCGAAATCGTCGCCGTCACCGCGTTGACGCAAACGGTGCCGGACCCCTTGCCCCGGCCTACCGCCCGCTAGGCGCGGCACCGGGTCGCACCGCAGGGCAGAGCGTGGCAACGCGCTCTGCCCTTCTTGTTGCCCGGCGCGTAGCCCGGCGGCGCCCGGCTGGGGTAGACCCCACAAGCCGCCGGCTACGGCCATGAAGGTCGCCCGTTGGCGGGCCGGGCGGCTTGCCCCGCCGTATTCAGAATTGCAATTGCCGGGAATACTTGCGATATTGAAAGCCGGCGCGGGTCGCCGCGCCCATTGACTTACCCCGGCGCCGTTGGTACACTGAGAGCATATCCCCGCCCCCTACGTTGCCCCCTGGGGATGCCGGTTTCGGCAAGCGCAAACGCCTGATTCCCGGCTCGCAGCGCATCATGGTCTCGTTGGCCTCGCGGGATGCGTGTTGCCGCCCCTCGCCCTTGATCGTCGCGGAAGGAGTTTGCATATGGCTGCTCGGCGCTGGTTCATATTGCCGGCTGTGCTCGTCTTTGTGCTGGTCGCGTTGGGCGCCGGGTTCAGTATGCAGACCCAGGCGGCGCAGCCCGACCAGGCCGATAAGCCGGCGCGGCGCACCGCCACGCCCACCACCACGCCCGTGCCCTGCGTGCTGGTGGGCACGCCCACGCGCGTCGCCACCCCGGCCTATACGCCCGGCCCCGGCTGCTCGGCCACCCCGCCGAAGGGCGCCCTGCGCGCCGATATCACCGAGCACCCCACGACCACCACGGCCCGCTTCGTCAACCGCTCGCTGACTTGCAGCTACCCCATCGGCCTGGCGACCTACCGCGACCCCGATGGGCGCATCAACCACCAGCAGTTGTTCGACTATCAGTTGGCCGTCATCCCGCCCAACAGTACGCTGATCCTCACGGTGCAGAACCCGCCGTGCGCCTTCCAGTCCGATGCCTTCTACGGCCCGTTGATCGAGTCGTTCGCGGGCGGCGTGCGCTACGATGCGCGCCGCCTGGCCGACGACTACGGCAACAAGGGCGTGCCCTGCGCCGCCTGCGTGACCGCCACGGCCACCGCCACTGCCACCCCCGCGGCGACGCGCACGCCCACCCGCACGCCGAC
>JAICKM010000753.1 GCA_025927935.1 Chloroflexia bacterium
CATCCCCGACACCGTGCCGTTCTACCGGCTCTACAACAACGCCAAAGGCATCACCTCCCGCCACCTCTACACCACGTCCACCTTCGAGCGCGACGTGTGGCTGCGTGCCGGCTGGACGCTGGAGTACGGGCCGGACGGCATCCCCGGCGGCGGGTATGTCTACCTGCGCCAGGCGCCGCAGACGTTGCCCCTCTACCGCTGGTACAACGACCGCAGCAGCGATCACCTCTACACGATCAATCCGGCTCCCGCCGGCAGGTTCGGGTACAAACTGGAAGGCGTCGCCTGCTACGTCATCCAGCCGTAGGCGTGTGTTGACCATGACACTTAGCAATCGGGGTGCTTGCCCTTAGCCGAAGGTTACCGGGCCTTATCCTATGCCGGACTAAACCAAGCGGACGGAGATGCAAGGGAGCCAGGGGAAGCAAACAAAAGCGGGGCGGCTGGTGTAGCCGCCCCGCCGGGGGTCACTGGGGGTAGCCGGGTGCATCACCCGTCGTTGAGGTAGGCTTGCAGCTTGCTGCCGCCGAAGCGCTGGTGGCGGAGCTTGCGCAGGATCTTGGTCTCGATCTGGCGGATGCGCTCGCGGGTGATGCGAAACTCCTGCGCCACCTCTTCGAGCGTGCGCTGCTTGCCGTCCACCAGGCCGTAGCGCAGTTCCACGATCTTGCGCTCGCGCTCCGACAGGTTCAGCAGCACCTTGCGCACTTCCTCGCGCAATAACTGGCGCGACGCCTCCTCGATGGGCGTCGCCACCGTCGAGTCTTCGATGAAGTCGCCCAGGAAGCTGTCCTCGGCGTCGTCCAGCGGCGATTCTAGCGACACCGGCTGCTTGGCGATCTCCACGATGCGCCGCACCTTGGCCGGGCTGATATCGAGCGCCTTGGCGAGTTCGTCCTCGGTCGGCTCGCGCTGGAGCGTCTGCTGCAACTGGTGCGTCTCGCGGCGCAGGCGGGCCACCATCTCGCTCACATGGACCGGCAGGCGGATGGTGCGCCCCTGGTCGCTGATGGCGCGGGTGATCGCCTGGCGGATCCACCAGGTGGCATAGGTCGAAAACTTGAAGCCGCGATTATAGTCGAACTTGTCGGCGGCGCGCATCAGACCGATGTTGCCTTCCTGGATCAGGTCGAGCAACGAGAGGCCGCGGCCCAGATAGCGCCGGGCGATGCTGACCACCAGGCGCAGGTTGGCCTGCACCAACTGCTGCTTGGCGGCAATCCCGCTGTCGCGGATAATCAGCAGGCGCATCACCTCGCTCTTGGCTTCAGCGGCCTCTTCCTCCGAGATCTCCGGGCTGACGACGGCCTGCACGGTCGTGACCGGCACATTGGTGGTCACGGTGGCGATCTGGATGTTGTTGCGGCCAAAATTGGAGACATGGACCGTGCTCGACGAGGCAGCCTCGGCCCAATCGGGCACCGGCGAATGGTAGCCCAGTTCTTCCAGCCGGGCATTGGCCTTGCGCCCGGCCTCCATACGCTGGGCCAGGGCCTGCTCGTCGGGCGCCTTGAGCAGCGCCGTCTTACCGATCTCGCGCAGATAGAGACGCACCGGGTCGTCGACGCTCATGCCGTCCATGTGCAGCGTCCGCTCGATCACCCGGTCCAGCTCTTCACTCTCGACATCGACCTCTTTGGCGACCGCCACCAGTTCGGCTTCCGGCGGATCGGGCAACTCGGCGATATCGGGCGCGGCTTCTAGTTCGGGTTCCAGGACGTTATCGTCGAGTTCGTCGGGCGCAACCTCCTCCGGCATGGGGGCCGGCTCCTCCGCCACGATAGGCGCGGGAGCCATCTCCGGGTGCGCGCGCTTGCCCCCGCGCGCGGCTGCCGGAGCCGAGGCGGGGGAGGACGCCTTAGCGGCGCCTGTTTTGCGCGGAGAGGGTGATGAATTGGACATGGCGAACTCCTGGGGATTTGCAAACGGATGCCGGCACACCCGCGCGCCGGGCGGATTACTCTACTTCGATTTCGACGCGGCGGCGCGTAGTCTGGGCGGTGCCGGCGGTCGCGCTACTGTTGCGGGCGGTATAATCCTTGAGCGTCTCCGCCGCAACGTTCAGGGCGATGGCCGCGCCCTTCAGCACGGTGCCGGTCAAACTGGTCAGGGTGAGCGCGACTTCGCGCCCCGCCGTGCGCAGATGAGCGCGGGTTTCCGCCGGCAGCACGTTCAGCGGCGCCAGCAATACCTCACTAAGCTCGGTCACGAGATCCGGCTCATCGGGCAAACGGTGCGTGGCCCGCGACGGCGCCGCAGCCGGCGCCCCGTCCAGGGTCACTTCAGTCATCTCGGCATCCATGCCGGCCTCGGACGCAGCATTGGGTCCACTGGGGAAAGGAATGGGTTCGCTCATGGTCGTGTCTCCTCGTGGGGCACCGGCGCCGGGACCGGTTGCCGGGGTGGGTGCCCGCCGGGTATGGTAACTATACAGGATCGTCCCCGGTTTGTCCAGCGCCGCGTTGCAGGCCGCACGCCGGGCCGGAAAGCCGCCTAGCGCCGGGTCGCCGGGGCCTCGACCGGGTCAAACGGGCGGAAGGCAACGCGCAACTCGCCGCCATCCAGCTTCGCGCTGCTGGCGCGCAAGGTCGCCAGAGCGCGCGGCAAAATCATGTTCCGCTTGTAACTGCCCACCTGGACGATCAGTTCGTCGCCCACCTGGGTCATCTCGACGGCGCCCTTCTCGGCGAAGGGCATCGGCAGGCGCAGCAAATAGCCGTCGCCCTGCGCCTCGATCTCTTCGGTCTTGCCGGTGAAGAAGACCTGGCTGGGGTCTTTGTCGCCATAGATGGCGTCGGCCATGCGCCCCAGCATCTCCATGCCGACCACTTCCTGGTCGAACAACGGCACGTCGAGCACCGGCAGCGGCGAAAAGCCCTCGACTACGAGTTGATGATAGCGCTCCTGCGACTGCTTCCACCCGGCGAAATAGCTGTCGTGGACCGCCGCCGGCAACACCCGGTTGCAGACCACCAGGTCGGTCGCGTAGCCGAACAGATTCAAATAGGTGAAGACGCGCTGGGCCTCTTTGACCACCATCTTCTCCGGATTGAGCACAATGCGTACCGAAGTTAGTTCCGGGTCGGCCAGCAACTCATGGATGCGGTCGATCTGGCGCAGGAGTCGCTCGACCGAGTCGAAGATATTGTCCTGGGGCATGGGCACGTCGGGCATCACCATGCGCCCCACCGGGCGGAGGAGTTTCGCCATCTTGCGCTGGATGGGGAAGATCTTCTGCAACCACCAGCGCGCCGCGTCCGGGAACGACAGCAGGCGCAGCGTCTCGCCCGTGGGCGCGCAGTCCACCACGACCACGTCGAACTGGCCGCTGTCGTAGTGCTGGATGATGCGTACCAGCCCGGCCAGTTCTTCGGCCCCCGGCAAGACGGTCATCTCCTCGGCCACCACGCTCTCCAGGCCCTGCGAGG
>JAICKM010000365.1 GCA_025927935.1 Chloroflexia bacterium
CATGCGAAGGGACACACAAGCCGGGAGCGTGAAGAGGAACGCGGCGGCACGCGACGAGGAGTCCGGGGAAGGACTCCAGAGAGGCATATACCCTACCTCTTCAGTATACACGCTATGTCAAGGCGGGCTGGCCCGTGTGCTACACGGGGCGGTGTTGCACGAAAGGGCCGGGTCTGCTACAGTAGTCCGGTATCGTGAAACCTCCGTAGGGGCGGCGGGAGCATGGGGACGGCACATGCCCTTTCTTCCGGTTGCCTGACACACCGCGCCGAATCAGCGCGGCTCCGGCAGATAACATGGATGGACGGCGTATAGTTGCAGTACCTGGGACATTTGCCGGATAACGACCCGCTGCGGTATTATTTGCAGACCGAAATCCTGCCGCAACTCGGGTATGGGCATACGCATGCCGAGTTCCGCGTCTTTCGCCTCGGCGAGCGGGACTCCGTCTATCTGTATGAAGAGCGCGGGAGCGGCCTGCGGGTCATCGGCAAGTTTTATGCGCGGCCCTATCAGCCGGGCACCCTCTCCACCCGGCGGCATCTGGACCGCGAGTACGAGAATCTGCTGTATGTCCGTGGCCGCGGCTTCACCGGCTATCCGCATCACGTGGTGCGGCCCCTTGGCCGCAATGCCTGGCTGAGCAGTGTGCTGATCGAGGAATACGTGGCCGCCCCACGGCTCAGCCAGTTTTTCGACGGTGCCAGTCGCAAGGGCGAGCGCGATTCGCTCTTCGCCAAACTAACCGCGCTGGCCTATTTCCTCGCCACGTTGCATAACCGGACCGCGAACGGCTGCGGTGTCGACTTCAGTGCGGATTGCCGGTATCTGGACCGGATCGTGGGCCGGCTCGTGCAGCGGGACGCGATTGGAGACGCCGCCGCGCAGGAATTCTACCGGCTGCGCGATCGCTGGGCGGCGCAACCGCGCATGTGGGCGGATCAGCAGGTGCTCGTGCACGGTGACGCGACCCCGGCGAACTTTCTGCTGGGCGACGGACTCCAGGTCACGGCGATTGACCTGGAGCGGATGAAGTGGGCGGACCGGGTCTTCGACGTGGGGCGCATCGCCGGTGAGCTACAACACGCTTTCCTGCTGGCGACAGGCGATAAATACGCAGCCGAGCCTTTTATCGGCCATTTCCTCTGGGAGTATGCCTGTCATTTCCCCGATCGCCGGAGTGCCTTCACCTCGGTCTGCGGGCGCGTGCCCTTCCAGATGGCGCTAACGCTGCTCCGCATCGCGCGTAACGATTGGATCAGCCCGGAGTATCGTCACCGGCTCATCGAGGAGGCCAGGACGACCCTGCGGACAGTATGATGGATCTGCGTGCGATACTCTTCGACGTCAACGGCACCCTTATCGACATCGAGACCGATGAAGGGCAGCCCAAGATCTACCGCACCATCAGCCGGTTCTTGAACTACCAGGGTGTGATTCTGGCGCCCGACGAGCTACGCGATCGCTATTTTCAGGGCATGGAGGCTCAGCGCGCAGGCAGCCCGGAGCGCTACCCCGAATATGATGTGGTCGCTATTTGGCGCGGCCTGCTCCAGACGGCGGGCCTGGATGCGGGGACCTTGCCGGCGGAGAAACTCCGCCAGTTGCCCTTATTTTTGGCGGAGCTGCATCGCGCTCTATCGCGTAAGCGCCTGGCGCTGTACCCCGATGTGCGCGAGGTGGTGGAGGAGTTGCGCCGCCATTATGCCCTGGGGGTGATCAGCGATGCTCAGAGTGCCTATGCCGTACCGGAACTGCGCACGGCCGGCCTTGGGGAGTGCTTCGCCACCATCGTCGTCTCAGGCGATTATGGCTACCGCAAACCGGACCCGCGCCTCTTCGCGGCGGCCCTACAAGCCCTCGACGTGCGGCCGGATCAAGCCATCTATGTCGGCAACGACATGTACTGCGATATCTTCGGCGCCCAACAGGTGGGCCTGCGCACCGTCTTCTGGCCCACCCAGTTTGGCAAGAAAGCGTATGCGGATGTCGCGGCGGACTATATCATCTACCGCTTTGCCCAGGTACGCGATGCCGTGGCGTTTCTAGCCGCCCGGTAACCACGAAGCGTTGGTCGTGGGTGCGCCCCGTTCCGCAATCCGCAAACGGCATTTGACAGGGGTTCCGCGCCGCGCTATGATCGAGCTATCCGATCATAGGTCGCATCCTGCAGGCGCCGAGGTGCAAAGGCTGGCCTGGCCGCCCCGCTACTCCGGTCGCTCGGTTATCCATGGAGGAGCAATGCATTACTTGTTAATCTACGAGGTGGCCGCGGACTACCTGGAGCGCCGCGCCATCTTCCGCGCGGAGCATCTCGGCTTAGGCTGGCAAGCGCACGAGCGCGGCGAACTGGTGCTGGGCGGCGCGGTCGGCGACCCGGTAGATGGCGCGATCCTGCTCTTCCAGGGCGACTCGCCTGCGGCGGCCGAGGCGTTTGCAGCGGCTGATCCCTATGTGCGTAACGGGCTGGTCATGAGCTGGCGGGTGCGCCCCTGGTCCACAGTAGTCGGCGCCGATGCCGCGACCCCGTTGCGGCCACCCCCGGCGGCGGCCTCCACTGAGGGATAGACGGACAGGCCATAGAGCGTGCCGATGCCCGGACGCACCCCGGCCATTTCGCGAGCTGCGGACGCTGCAACGGGTAGCTGGGGCACTGGAAAGCGCACGGCCGGCACATTGCGCGCACCAAAACGCAGGAGGACGCCCGGATGAGTAACACCGAGGATGCGGCCCCGATCACGCACTACTTGCATGATCACGTCTGGGAATATCATGTGCCGGGGGGTGGGTACGATGTGGAGCGCATGGCCGAGGGGGTGCGCGCCCACTTCAAGATGGCGCAGGGGCAGCTTGCCGCGCTACGCGAGATCGCCGGGCAGGTCGCGGTAGCCCACTGCCCGCAATGCGGCGCAGCGGTCCAGGCCGGCGGACGAGAGTGCTTCTGCTGTGGTTGGACGCCGGTGTAACGCACGGGCGCCGGGGAATCCAGATCCGGCGCATGTCATCCGCCGCTGCTCTGCTTTTCACCCTGCCCTATTCTGCAAGTGCGCAAGAGTCCGGTTAGCAAGGCCAAGCGCCGGGCGCGTCGCTAACCTATCTACGGTCGTGCCGCGCGTGGCTGCGATCGGCTTGACGCCCAGGGCTGGGAGTGTATGCGGCGCCCACACTGTTCCGAAAGGCGATCCCCATGTTAGCCCAGTTGCACCATACCTTGTGGCCGTACCGGCCAATCGGGCTGGTCGTCGCCGGAGTCACGGCCCTGCTCGCGCTGCTGCTGACACTGGGCATCCGTGGTTGGCCCGGCGCCCCCGACGTCTGCCTCGCCCGCCAGCCCGATACCTGTTACTGTGAGAACTACACCCGCGCAGGCCCGATCAAACAACCCGCCAACACCTGGTCGAACCTCGGCTTCGTCGCCGCCGGGCTGCTCGTGCTGGGGCAGGCGCGGCGCCCGCGCGGCACGGCGCGGGCCAACCCCATGGCAGCGCCGGGATTCTACACCATGCTGTACGGCGGATTGGTCGTGTTCCTAGGCCCGGCCAGCATGTTCTTTCACGCCTCTTTACGCGCCTGGGGCGGCTGGATCGATCTGGTCTCGATGATGCTCTACAGTAGCTTTCTGCTTGTCTACGACCTGGTGCGCATCCGGGGTGCATCACTGCGGCTGTTCATGGTGATCTACCTGCCTCTCGTGCTGGCGCAGGGGCTGGTCGACGCCCTGGTGCCCAAGAGCGGGCAACTCCTGTTTGGCGCGGGAATCGGGGGCGTGCTGGCGCTGGAGGCCCTCATTCTGCGAGGACACGTGCCGGGGTTGCACCGGCAGGGACGGCCCTGGTTCGCGGCCGCCCTCGGCTTGTTCGCGGTGGCCTACGGCGGGATCTGGCTCTGGTCGAACACAGCAGGCCCGTTGTGCGACCCGGACAGTTTGCTGCAAGGGCATGCACTGTGGCACCTGCTGTGTGCGGCCAGTACACTGTGTCTCTACCAGTATCTGCGTACCGAGCAGCGTGCCGGGCCGGAGGGAGGCCTGACGTGAGTGGCCTGGGGGATGGCGCGGGTTTCCCCGCCTTCCTCCTACTCCCTAACATGATCCTGCGGGCTACTCGCCCACTTGCAGGAGGATCGCGTCGCCTTGCGCTGTGCCGGAACAGAGGGCGGCCAGCCCCAGGCCGCCGCCCCGGCGCCGTAGCTCATGGATCAGCGTGACGATCAGGCGGGCGCCCGACGCGGCCAGCGGGTGGCCGAGCGCGATCGCCCCGCCGTTTACATTCACCTTGGCTTCGGGCACGCTCAGCCGCGCCATGCTGATCAGGGTCACGCTGGCGAAGGCCTCGTTGATCTCCACGAGATCCAGGCCGGCGCTCGTCAGCCCCGCCTGCTGCAAGGCGCGGGTCGCCGCCATTGCCGGCACGTAAGCCAGGTAGGGCGTATCCCAGGCCGCCGTGCCGTAGCCGCGGATATGCGCCAGTGGCTCCAGGCCGTGCGCTTTGGCATAGGCGGCGGAGGCAACCACCAGGGCCGCCGCCCCGTCGTTGAGGCCGGGTGCGTTGCCGGCGGTGACGGTGCCTTGCGGGTCGAACACGGGTTTCAGTTTGGCGAGCGCCGCCAACGACGTGTCGCGGCGCGGCGCTTCGTCGGTATCCACCAGCATGGCGCCGCCCTTCCGGCCCGGAACCTGCACCGGCACGATCTCCTCGGCCAGCAGGCCGCCGTCGATCGCGGCGACGGCCCGACGATGGGAGCGCAACGCCCAGGCGTCTTGCTCCTCGCGGCTGCAACGCTCCTCGGTGGCGACCTGGGCGCCGTTGATACCCATATGAACATGCAGCATGGGATCGGTGAGTGCGTCGTGCACCACTCCGTCCACCAACTCGGCATTACCCATGCGCATGCCCCAGCGCGTGCCGCGGGCGTAGTAGGGCGCATTGCTCATGCTCTCCATCCCGCCCGCGACTATCAGTTGATGGTGGCCCAGGCGAATCAGGTCGCCGGCGTAGCTAACAGCGCGCATGCCGCTGCCGCAGACACTATTCAGCGTGTCGGACGTGACCTCCTTGCCCAGTCCCGCCTTGAAGGCTGCCTGGCGCGAGGGCACCTGACCGAGGCCCGCCTGCACCACGCAACCCATGATCGTGTGCGTGACGGCGGTCGGGTCGATCGCGGCCCGCACCATCGCCTCGCGCATGGCGATGGCCCCCAGCTCGACGGCGGAGAGCGGCATCAAGGCGCCGCCGAATTTGCCGATCGGGGTGCGCACAGCGCCGAGGATTACCGGGTGGTCGCTCTGGTTGCCCATCTTCGCCTCGCTTTTATTGCCCGCGCTACTCCGCGATTCCATGCTGTCCGCGGCTCCGCTAAATGTTGACAGACACCGTGTCGTCTGCTATGGTATGCGTACTGCGTACCATGAACACCGGATTACAGAGATTATAACACAGGCGGGCTTTTCCGCAGCCTGATTGGGCGGCGCGGTGGGCGCTGCCGGTTAGTTGAGCATAGATGCCGAAAAGCCCGGCGCAGGGCGGCGCGGCGCTCTGTCTGCGCCGGGCAGACACAATCCTCGCATGGAGGTGCCGGTGTGGACCAAGAGACGAACCTGCTCATCGTAGGCGCCGGACCTTTCGGTCTGAGCATGGCGGCCCATGCCGCCGACCTGGGCATCGAACATCTGAGCGTGGGCAAGCCCATGGAGTTTTGGCAGGCCAACATGCCGGAAGGTATGTACCTGCGTTCGGCTAGCGATTGGCACCTGGACGCCGCGGGGACCGATACGATTGTGCGCTTTTTGGCGGATCAGGGCCTGACTCCCGGCGCCGTGGAGCCGCTTTCACGGCAGTTCTACCTGTCCTATGCGCGCTGGTTCCAGCAACAAAAGGGGATCGCCCCTATCCCGGCCTACGTGCAAAAGCTGGATTATGGCGAGAGCGGCGGCGCCCGGTTCCGCGCCACCCTGGATAATGGCCGCACAATCCAGGCCCGCAACGTCGTGCTGGCCGTCGGCTTTAAGTACTTTGCCCACGTTCCTGCCGAGCCGGCCGCGCGACTCCCCCGCGGGCGCTTTGCCCACACCTGCGACCTGGTCGATTTCGCGGGCCTGCGGGGGAAGCGTTGCCTGATCCTGGGAGGCCGGCAGAGCGCTTTTGAATGGGCTGCGTTGCTGCACGAAGCGGGTGCCGGCGAAGTCCATCTCTCACACCGCCACGCCAGCCCGGCTTTTGAGGAGGCGGACTGGTCCTGGGTCAGCCCGATCATGGACACACTGGTGGATAACCCGGCCTGGTTCCGCACCCTCAGCCCCGCCGAGCAAGACGCCGTGAGCTACCGGCTCTGGGCCGAGGGCCGCCTGAAGGTGGAACCCTGGCTAGCGGAGCGCGTGCTGACCGCGGGTGTGCACCTATGGCCCGGCACCCAGATCACAAGCTGCACCGAGTTGCCGGGCGGCGAGATCGAGGTCCGGCTGGACAACGGGGAAGTCCTGACGGTGGATCAGATCATCCTGGCGACAGGCTACAAAGTACGCATGGACCAGATTCCGTTTCTCCACAGCGGTAATATTCTGCCCCGGCTGGCGACGCGCAACGGCTTCCCGGTGTTGGACGAGCACTTTCAAACGAGCGTGCCCGGACTATTCGTCACCAGCATGCCGGCCAACCAGGATTTCGGACCGTTTTTCGCCTTCACCGTGTCAGTGCGAACGTCAGCACGGATAATCGGGCGCGCCCTCTGTTATGGCCGCTGAGGGGTAGGGCGGCACGCAACGGTGGTCATGCCGCCCGCCTCGTTATGAACGCTTGCAGCGCATTGGACCGCTGTCCGCGCTTCTTAGGCGGCTGCCAACGGAGGCAGCGGTCCCGCCAGACGCGCAACGCGGTGATGCTTCCGTATGGTTCCGTAGGCTAACCTCTCCACCATGTGATATACTGCGCCGGGAGTCTTATGTAGCATCGCGCGAACAGCACGAAGACGAACTTTCTGCGCGCGAGGTGGCGGTCGCGGGTTGGCCGGCCTGATGCCTGATCAG
>JAICKM010000854.1 GCA_025927935.1 Chloroflexia bacterium
CCTTCGACGCGGGGGCCGAATTGATGGGCATGGAGATGGTGCAGTTCCACCCCACGGGCATGGTCTGGCCGCCCGGCGTGCGCGGCCTGCTCGTCACCGAGGGCGTGCGCGGCGAGGGCGGCATCCTGCGCAACAGCAAGGGCGAGCGCTTCATGTTCGACCCCAAGTACACGCCCGCCTCCTACAAGGGGCGCTACGCCGAGACCGAAGAGGAGGCGAGCCGCTGGATCGACGACAAGGCGAACAACCGGCCCCCGCCCGAGTTGCTGCCGCGCGACGTGGTGGCGCGCGCCATCTACCGCGAGGTCCTGGCCGGGAACGGCACCGAGCATGGCGGCGTCTATCTCGACGTGACCCACCGCGGCGCGGACTTCATCCGCCGCAAGCTGCCGAGCATGTACGAGCAGTTCCACGCCCTGGGCGACGTAGATATCACGGCCCAGCCGATGGAAGTCTACCCGACTATCCACTACACGATGGGCGGGGTGCGCGCTGAACCGGAGACCGCGGCGACGACGCTGCCCGGCCTCTACGCGGCGGGCGAGGTGTCCGCGGGGCTGCATGGCGCCAACCGCCTGGGCGGCAACGCTCTGTGCGAACTGCTGGTGTTCGGCAAGCGCGCCGGCGAGGGCGCGGCCCAATACGCACAATCCGTCACGCCCGGCACGCTCGACGAAGCCGTGATCCAGGAAGAGGCAGCCTCGCTGCTGGCCCCCTTCGAGTCGCCCGGCACCGAGAACCCCTATCTGCTCACCGAGGAGTTGCAGGCGGCGATGCAAGAGGGCGCGATGATCGCGCGTACCGAAGAGAGCTTGCAAAAGTGCCTCAACACGGTGCGCGAACTCCAACAGCGGGCGCACAACCTGCATATCGAGGGATCGCGCGTCTACAATCCCGGCTGGCACACGGCACGCGACATCCACAACATGCTCAAGATCTCGGAGATCATCGTGCGCTGCGCCCTGGAACGTAAGGAAAGCCGCGGCGCACAATGGCGCCTCGACTATCCCAACCCCGACCCCGAATGGGCCAAAAAGAACCTGATCGCCACCCGGCAGGGCGACACCATCCGGATCACGACGACCCCCGTTCCGGAGATGCCGCCCGAACTTGCCAAGCTGTTCGAGGAGGCCCACTAATGTATATGGTGACTTTGCGCGTGTTCCGGGGCGATGCTTCCGGCGGTGCGGAGCGCGACTACCAGGTGCCGGTCTTTCCAGGCATGGTGGTGCTCGACGCCATCCACCACATCCAGGCGCACGACGACAGCAGCCTCTCGTGCCGGTGGAACTGCAAGGCGGGCAAGTGCGGCTCGTGCAGCGCGGAGGTCAACGGGCGCCCGCGCCTGATGTGCAAGGCGCGCATCGCCGATTATACCAACAGCGACGCACCGATTGTCGTCCACCCGCTCAAGACGTTCCCACTCATCAAAGATCTGGTGACGGACGTGTCCTGGAACTACCGCGTCTCCGCCCAGATCGCGCCGTTCACGCCCGCCGCCGATGCGCCACGCCCGCTGGTCATGCAGCAGATGGATGTGGACCGCATCCAAGAGTTTCGCAAGTGCATCGAGTGTTTCCTATGCCAGGATGTGTGCCACATCCTGCGCGATCATAACCGCAAGGACCTGTTTTACGGCCCGCGCCAGATCATCAAGCTGGCGAATCTCGACATGCACCCCTACGACAGCCTGGACCGCCGTCAGATGATCCGCGAGGAGGCGGGAGTCGGCGTTTGCAACATCACCAAGTGCTGCACCGAGGTTTGCCCGGAGCACATCCATATCACCGACAACGGCATCATCCCGCTCAAGGAGCGTGTGGCCGACACCTTCTTCGACCCGGTGATGTGGGTGGCGCGCAAGTTCAGCCGCAAGGCACAAACCCCGCCCCAGCAGCCCGCAGGGTAGATCCCGCTTGTTGCGGCGCCCGGCCTGCCGGGAGTCGCCGGCAGGCTGCGCCGATCAGAAGGTGCGGCCCGGCTCGGCGGTGCCGACCACGACCTGGCCGCGGCTCGGCTCGCGCATGCCCACGTATTTGACGGCGGTGCCGATGGCGGTTACTTCCATCCACTGCCCGCCATGCAGGTATTCGATCTTCAGCTCCACCCCGATCACGCCGTCGGCGCCCAGGGAGTCGGCCTCGGCTTTCATACGTTGCAGCGCCATTTCGCGGGCGTCGTACATCAGCCGCGTGACTTCGACCACTTCGCCGCGGAACTGGCCCTTGATCCCCGACAGCCAGCCGCCCATGGCGCCCATAGAATAGACCGAATTACCAAGCACCAGCCCCATGGGGATATACCCCTTGTCCACCACCAGCCAGAATTCCTGGCCCGACAGATCCGATGTGAAGGCCATGCCGCCGTCCTCCTTATAGTTGCCATATATCCGCTGATTGTCGCTGTATCCGGTACTATTACGCACGGCTGACGGGAAAGGTCACGGCGGCGGGCGGCCGAGGCCGGGCCGACGCCGCGGGCGGGGTGGATCAGGAGGCAGGCGGCGCGAATTTAATCTTGCGCTTCTTCACTAAACTGGCAATTGCTTCACGAGTAAACTGATCCGCCATCTCGATAGCTTGCGCTTCAGTAGTTTTATCCGGATTGCTTGCCCGGACCTCGCGCCGTAAGGGTTCCATGCGCTCCCATAGCTGTTGGCGCCGGGCCTGTTCCTGCAACGCCCGGATTTTCTCATATTCGCTAGCGGACATAATCATTGCAACCGTGCTCGTGCGAATACCCCGCCGTTCACACAGACTTACGTCTCTGCCAGCAGCGCAGCGAACTCGCTTGGACGGAGGATGGTCAGGGTTCCTATCTGCTGTAAGGACAGTAAGTCGTTATCGCCCGTTACCAGGTAGTC
>JAICKM010000543.1 GCA_025927935.1 Chloroflexia bacterium
GCCGTCGAAGCTGTAACTCACCTCCAGCGCCGCCCCGCGCCGCACCACCCGCAGCCGGATGGCGGGCGGGTTCGCGGCCAGCGGCGCCACCGACCAGTCCGAGTATTCGCGGGTCACGACCGCGCTGGCCTGCTGCACGCCCTCGACAAACTCGATGCCGCACTTCATCCAGGTGTGCGCGTCCTGCCGCACCATCAGCCCCGCCTGGTCATAGAGATCCTGATAGCGGCCCCGCACCTCCACTTCGGCGGTGAAGTCGCCCGCCACCGGGCGGTAGTAAAAGTGGCCGCTGTCGCGGATAAACCCGTAGTGCGTCGTGCGCCAGAAATCCGTCCGCGACCCCGTATGCACGGTAATTGTCGCGCCCCCGTCGTCCCAGGCCGGCGGCTGGTTGAACCATTCCATGTGCGTCGTCTCCTGTAAGCCTAGTCTTTTGGGATATGTAAACCAAGAGAAAGGACGACCCCCCTCTTTGCTATATGCCTATCATAGCATGATTCCGTGGCAGCGCTATGGTATCATGGCCGTAACAAGCAAGCGCCGCCCGGCCCACGGGGCGCGGCCCACTACACGGAGGAGAACCACGCGCATGGACGTACAGTGGAACCAATGGCAACCGGATCAGCAGGCCATCCGCATCACCACCATCGACGCTCACGCGGCGGGAGAGCCGCTACGCATCATCACGGGCGGGCTGCCCGATCTGCCCGGCGCAACGATCCTGGCCCGGCGGCGCTACATGCGCGAGCACTTCGACCATATCCGCCGCGCGCTGATGTGGGAACCGCGCGGGCATTATAATATGTACGGCTGCGTGCTCACCCCGCCGGTCACGCCGGAGGCCCACCTGGGCGTGCTGTTCATGCACAACGAGGGCTACAGCACCATGTGCGGCCACGGGGTCATCGCCCTGGTCACGGCGCTGCTGGAGACGGGCGTGTTCCCGGCGGCGGGGCCGCAAACCCCCGTCAATCTCGATACGCCCGCCGGGCTGGTCCGCACCACGGCCCACCTGGATGGCCCGGGCCGCGTGGAGCGGGTCTCCTTCCGCAACGTGCCGTCGTTCCGCTACGCCGCCGATCTGGCCCTCGACGTGCCGGGCTACGGCGCGGTGACGACCGATGTCGCCTTTGGCGGCGCGTTCTACGCCGTCCTGCCCGCCGAGCGCGTGGGCCTGCAAGTGGTCCGCGAACAGACGCCCGCGCTCGTCGCCGCCGGGGAAGCGATCAAGCGCGCCGTTAACGCTGCCCTGCCCATCCAGCATCCCTTCGAGCCGGATCTGGGCTTCCTCTACGGCACCATCCTGACCGGCCCGCCCGAAGACGCGCGCCACCACAGCCGCAACATCTGCGTCTTCGCCAACGCCGAGGTGGACCGCTCGCCCACCGGCACGGGCGTGTCAGCCCGGCTGGCCTTGCACCACGCCAAGGGCGAACTCGCCATGGATGAGCCGATCCTCATCGAGAGCATCCTGGGCGCGCGCAGCGTCTTCGGCGGGCGCGTGGTCGCGCAGGCCCATGTGGGACCGCACGCCGCCGTTGTGCCGGAGGTCAGCGGCACGGCCTTCATCACCGGCCGCCACGAGTTCATCGTCGATCCCGCCGACGCGCTCGGCCAGGGCTTCCTGGTGGAAGCGCCGCCGGGCGCCTGATGCACAATCCTCGGGACACGCAGACCGCAAACTGCGCGGGATCTGCTTGCCCCGCTATAGATCGGGAGGAATAGGAACTGTGTCCGCCAAAGCAATGGTGTACTACGTCGTGTTCGTGGTGACGGCGTATGCGTCCCTTGAGGATGCGCTCGCCAATGCTCCCGATGCCCTCGCGGCGCATATGGCCCGCTCCGAGGAATGGCACAGGCAAGGCCCGTTGCTGATGGCCGGCGCCTTCCTCGACAACCCGGCCGAACCGCTCAGCACCATGAGCGTATTGACCAGCCGTGAAGCCGCCGAAGAGTATATCAAGGGCGACCCGTTTGTGCTGAATGGTATGGTGACGAACTGGCATATCCGCGAATGCGCGAACATGTTCGCTTAGGAGTCTGTCACAAGCGACCCGTCATTCTGAGCGCAGATCAGAGTGACAATGGCACGGAATCCGTCATTCTGAGCGCCGCGAAGCATCTCCGTCTCGTAGCCCGCACGACGAGACTCTTCGCTCCGCTCAGAGTGACAATGGCAGAGGGACGCGCTACTTAGCGCACCAGGATAATCTGCTCCGGGTCGATGCCACTGTCCACGGCGCCGGGCCGGCCCAGGCGCACGCGCCAGACGCTGGGGCCGTCGTCCAGATCGACCCAGGTGAACGCGCCGGGCCACTCCGCCTGCCACTCATAGTACAGCGGGCGCATGTCGTGGTCGCTCACCAGCACGAACGACTCGCCAGGCGCCAGCGCCTCGAAAGCGTCGCCGATCAACTGGCGGCGTTGCACGGGCAGCAGCGTGCGCAGGTCCAGCGTATCGGGCGCCCGCGCCAGGCGCTCCACCGCCGTGGCCTCGTCCATCGCCGCCAGCACCCGCTGCTGCTCTTCCTCCGGCACATGGCGCTCGAACAGCGGCATATAGATGCGCTCCTCTTTCTCCAGGTGCAACTGCAACAGCGCCTCCAGTTGCAAGCAAAGCCGCCGCAGCCGCGTTTCGATCACGGCTCGGTCCGCGGAATCGGCGCTCCGCAACGCGGCGGTCGTCTCCCGGATGCGCCGGATATACTCCTCGATGAACTCGTGGTCCACGGTCATCGTGCTGGTGGGGCGGCCGTGGGCGCGCAGCACGGGGTCCATCGCCGGGTAAAAGTGCTGCTCCTCGCCGATGGCGTGGGGCAGCAGATCGCCCTGCAAAAAGCCGACCAGCGCGTCCGGGTCGGCCTGCGGCAGCCCCTCGATAATCGCCGTGACATGCTCGGTGAACGTCGTCATAATCTCTTGCTTGTGGGCGTGCATGGCCGCACTGATCTCGCTCATGGGTCATCCTCCTTCGCCGGGCCGGCGGGTAGCAGCCTTCCCCCGGTCCGGGTGACACGAGCGGAAAGCGCAAGCAACGGATAGGCCCAATCTAGCAGCCGCGGGTGGAAACACAGGAAAACAGCGGGTGTATATCGGTGAACGATCTTTCGGGGGGGTGCGGGCGCGGCGGGGCCGGGCCAGCCGGCGCAGCATCCGCGTGCGCCGGCTGGCCCGCTGCCGAGGACGTTAGCGGCTCTGCTCCATCGCCGAGGCGATCAGGTCTTGCTTGAGATCCCACAGCCGCTGCGTGAGCGAGACATGGTAGATGTGCGGGTTCAGCAGGCGGGTCACGCCGGGGTCGAGCCGGGCCAGGTCCGCCCGCCGCTGGGCGCGCATGGCCTCGATGGTCGGCAGATCATAGACCAGCTTGCCCGCGCGCAGCACGTCCACCAGCAGCGGCTCCAACTCCGAGCGGTCGCCGGGCAGCAGTGTGCGGTACTTGCTCGGATCGCCGTAGTGGCGCAGCACCAGGCGTTCCTCCGCGCGGGGGTTCTCGTCCGCCAGGCCCAACAGGTCCGCCGTGGCCTTGCCCCGCGCGTCATACACGCGCCAGACCTGCTTGTTACCGGGGTTCGGAGTCTTATCCGGCGACTCCGAGACCTTGATCGCGGGCAGCCAGGTCCCCTGCTGCTCCACGGCGACCAGCTTATACACGCCGCCCAGCGCTGGGTCGCCTTCCGAGGTGATCAGCCGCGTGCCCACGCCGTAGACGAGCCGGGCCAGCAGCTTGTCCGCATCGACGCCGTAGCGCGGCGCCTCGTCGGTGATCTGGGTAATGATCTGCCAGATCACCAGCTCGTCCAGGTTGTTCGACAGGACGATCTGCGTGTCGGGGAAACCCGCTTTATCCAGCAGGCGCGCGGCCTGAATGCTCAGGTAGGCCAGGTCGCCGGAGTCGAGCCGGATGCCCACCGGCTCATGGCCCTTGCGCCGTAGCTCCTCGAACACGGTAATGGCGTTGGGCACGCCGCTCTCCAGCGTGTTGATCGTATCCACCAGTAGCAAGCAATCGTCCGGGTACACGTCGGCGTAGGCGCGGAAGGCGCCCAACTCGCCCTCGCCCATCGTCATGAACAACTGCACCAGGCTGTGCGCGTGGGTGCCCTTCGGCGGATAGCCCAGCACATGCGAGATACCGACATTGGAGCTGAAGTCGGCTCCGCCGATCAGCGCGGCCCGCGTGCCCGCGTTGGCCCCCAGGTCCTGCCCCCGGCGCACGCCAAACTCCATCATCAACCGCCCGCGCCCGCTCTCCTGGATGCGCGCCGCCTTGGTGGCGATCAGCGTCTGGTAGTTGAGGTGGTTGAGCAGGGCGGTTTCCAGCAATTGCGCCGCCAGCAGCGGTCCCTCCACCACCGTCAGCGGCACATGCGGATGCACCACCCGCCCCTCCGGGATGGCGCGCAGGCTCAAGCCGCCAAAGTTGCCGTTCTCGCGCAGCCAGGCCAGAAAGTCCTCCTGGAACACCGGCGCCCCGGTGCGCCCCGTCTGCCCGCGCAGATATTCGATGTCCTGGTCGCGGAACCGCACGCTCTCCATCCAGTCGAGCAACCACTCCAGCCCGGCGGCAATGCAATACCCCGCCGTGTGGGTGCCGTAGTGCGGATAGTCGCGGAAGAAGTGATCGAACTGCACAGGCTGCTCGTGCAAGCCCATCCGGTAGTAGAGCTGGCCCATCGAGAGCTGGTACTGGTCGGTGAACAAAATCCCTTCGGCGGTCGCTTTATCGATCAGCTTCATCAGTCCTGTCTCCCACCGGGTCCAGCCCGGACGCCCCAGGCCGGGGCATGCAATCACCCAAACAGGTGCCGGGCGCGATTCTCCCCAGCACGGCGTACTCCAGCGATCCCCGGTTCGCGCCGGGCGCTTCGCTCCATTGTACCAGAACAGCGGGCAACCGCACATGGCCGCGGCCGCCGGGGGGCCGCATCCCCCGGCCGCGCCCCGCCCGCCTGTTACAGGGA
>JAICKM010000197.1 GCA_025927935.1 Chloroflexia bacterium
CAACTCCCTGCGCGCCTTAGCCATCGCCGGCGAAGTCGGTTTTGGCGTGGCCGGGCCGTTAGTGATCTGCACCGGCCTCGGGTGGTATCTCGACGGGCAATGGGGCACAAAGCCGTGGCTGGTGTTGATCGGGCTGGGACTGGGATTGTTGAGCATGTTCGCCACATTTTACCGGCTGGCAACCGCTTTCCCGGCCCAATCCCGACCCGCGAAACGCCGCCCGGCCCCGCCCGCCGCCAAAACACAGATGGGCGATAACACGGACGATGCCCGCGACGGCGACGCGCCGCCGGGCCACTCCGGATCGACAAGGAGTAACCCATGACGCCTCCGAAGCCAAGCTTCGCAGCCGAAACCTTGTTCACTATCGGCGGGTTTTTTCATGTAACCAACTCGATGATCATGACCCTGCTCGTCGTGGCGATCCTGGTCTTTGTGTTCGCCCGCGCCACCGCGAAAATGGATCTGGTGCCGGGACGCTTGCAAAACTTTGCCGAGGCGATTGTCGAAATGCTGATGGGCATTGTCGAGAGCACGGCCGGCAAGCGCACCGGGCGCATCATCTTCCCGCTCATTGCCACTCTGTTTATCTTCATCATCAGCGCCAACTGGCTGGCGCTCTTGCCGATTGGCTGGATCGGTCTCTGCCACCCGGAAGCCGCTGCCGCGGGCGAAGCGGCGGCCACAGCGATAAAGCAGGGCACCTGCCCGGAAGGCGCGATCCTGGTGCCCTTCCTGCGCGCGCCCAACGCCGATTTGAATATGACCCTGGCAATGGCCCTGATCGCGTTTACCGTCGTGCAGGTGGCCGGGGTGGTCGCCCACGGGCCGGGCGGCTACCTCAAGGAACTGACAACGCCGATCTTCCTGGCGCCGGTCCACATCATCGGCGAACTGAGCCGCATCGTCTCGCTGTCCTTCCGTCTTTTCGGCAACATCTTCGGCGGCGAGGTGCTGTTGTCGGTCATGTACTTCCTGCTCGGCTCGATTTTCCTCGGCTTTGCCACGATCATCTTTGTGGGCCTGGAAGTGCTCTTCGGGACCATTCAAGCGCTTGTGTTCTCGCTTCTGACCCTGGTCTACATCTCCATGGCCGTGGCCGGGCATGGGGACGACGAGGGCCATGATGTCGAGCACAACCCGGCGGGCGAAGACATCGCCGAGCATCCGCAGACCGGCACGGAAGTCGCCATGGGCTAGGGATGCGGTTACATTGGTAAGCCTTGGGTGGCGCCATGCCGGCGCGCCCGGCCTCGGCCGCGAGGCGCTTTACGCTTACGGGCGGCGGGACGAGCTCACCGGCGGTCCCGCCCCACGAAATTCAGATGGTTGCCGCAACCGGCACGCCAAGCTTTAGGAGGAATTCTCTCATGGACTTTCATACCGCAGCACGTTTAGCCGCCGGCCTGGCGATCGGGTTGGGTGGTATCGGCCCCGGTATCGGTATCGGTATTGCGACGATGGGCGCCGTGCAGGCCATCGGGCGGAACCCGGATGCAGAAGGCCCGATCCGCACCACGCTGATCCTCGGCGCCGGTCTGGCCGAAGCGGTCGCCATTTACGCTTTCGTGGTCGCGCTGGTGCTGCTGTTCGTGGCAGGTTGATCCGCCGCGCGCAACGGCACCAGCGGGTCGGATGTCGAGACTACCGTGATGGGAGCTCGGCCCGCGCTCGGGTCAATCCGGGTCGGGCGCCGAGCTCCCGGTGGAGAGGCTGAGGATGAACGGATTAGGTATCGATCCCCTGTTATTGCTCTGGCAAGGACTCACTTTCCTGGTCCTGCTCTACTTGCTGCGCCGCTTCGCCTACCAGCCGGTGCTCAAGATGCTCGACGAGCGCGCCAATCGTATCCGCGAGGGGATGGCGCAGGCCGAACAGATCCGGCGCGAGTTGAACGAAGCGCAGCAAAGCGCCCAGAACATCATCGGGGAGGCGCGCAAGGAAGCCGAGCAGTTGCGCACCCAGAATCAGCAACAGGGGCAGCGCATGATTGCGGCGGCCCAGGCGGAGGCGCGCGAGCAGCGCGAGAAGATGATCAACGAGGCGCGGACCCAGATCCAGGCGGAAACCGAGCGGGCCAAGCTGGAACTGCGCCAGGAAGTCGGGCGCCTCGCCATTATGGCGGCCACGCGCGTGGTGGGGCAGGAACTGACCACGAATCCCAAGCTGCACCAGCAGCTGATCGACGAGGCGCTACAGCAAGCCGAGCGCCCGCGCGTCCAGTAAGGAGGTCGCGATGCCCCAAGGAGCCGTGCCCCGGCGTTATGCCGAAGCCGCCTTCGCCCTGGCCCGCGAGAAAGGCAAACTCGATCGCTGGCGCACCGACCTGAGCGTGGCCGCCGCCGTCTTGAGCAACCCGCGCCTTTTGTCCCTCCTGGACGACCCGGACACGCCGGTGGCCGAAAAGCGCAAGATGGTCGATACGGCCCTGACGGTCCAGGCCGACCCGGATGTGCTGCACCTGATCTATCTGCTCACGGAGCGGGGCCGCATCGGCAGCTTGCCGCGGGTGGCCGAAGAGTTCATCGAGATGGCAAACCGCGAGCAAGGCATCGTCGTCGCGAGCGTCACAACAGCCATTCCCCTTGATGAGAAGGGGCAGAAGGATGTGGAAGAGCGCATCAAGCGCCTAGCCGGGGCCAAGCGCGTCGAAGTACGCAACCAGGTCGATCCCAGCATCATCGGCGGCATCGTTGCCCGCATCGGCGATGAGCTGTACGACGGTAGCGTGCGCACGCAACTGGCCCAGATCGCCGAACGCATCAGTTGAGCAGCGGGCTGTGCCGGGAAGTGTGCGCGGCACAGCGCCAGGTATTGGCAGCAGTGTCTTGTTGAACCGGCGGCCACTCCGGCCGGATGGAGGTTAGTATGTTACGAGCAGAAGAGATCAGCTCCATTATCCGGAGCGAGATCGAAAAATACGGCCAGGATGTACGCCCGGTAAATGTCGGCACGGTGGTCGAGATCGGCGACGGGATCGCCCGGGTCTATGGCCTGGCGAACGTCATGGCCTCGGAAATCGTCGAAATCGAGGCCGACACCCCCGAAGGCCCGGCCACGGTCAACGGCATGGCCTACAACCTGGAAGAAGAGAGCGTCGGCGTCATCGTCCTGGGGCCGTACACCGACATCAAGGAAGGCGCGCAAGTCCGCGCCACCGGGCGCATCGTCGAGGTGCCGGTGGGCCGCGAACTGATCGGGCGCGTCGTCAACGGTCTCGGCGAACCGATCGACGGCAAGGGTCCCCTGCCCCCTAATATGAAGCGCCGCCCGATTGAGCGCATCGCGCCCGGTGTCATCTATCGCAAGAACGTGGACACTCCGGTGCAGTTCGGCGTAAAATCGGTCGACGCGATGATTCCGGTGGGCCGCGGTCAACGCGAGTTGATCATCGGCGACCGCCAGACCGGCAAAAGCGCCATCGCCGTCGATGCCATCATCAATCAGAAGGGCACCGGCGTCGTCTGCATTTATGTGGCGATCGGCCAGAAGTCGTCTACGGTGGCCCAACTGGCGGCCACGCTGGAGCAGTACGGCGCGATGGAGCACACCATCATCGTCGCCGCCAACGCCTCCGACCCCGCGGCGCTGCAATTCCTGGCCCCCTACGCCGGGTGCTCCATGGGCGAAGAGATTATGGAGCAGGGCGGCGACGCGCTGATCGTCTACGACGACCTGAGCAAGCACGCCTGGGCCTACCGCCAGGTCTCCCTGCTGTTGCGCCGTCCGCCGGGCCGCGAAGCCTATCCGGGCGACGTGTTCTATCTACACTCCCGGCTGCTGGAGCGGGCCGCGCGCATGCACCCGGACTTCGGTGGCGGCAGCCTGACCGCGCTGCCGATCATCGAAACCCAGGCCAACGACGTGTCGGCCTATATTCCGACCAACGTGATTTCGATCACCGACGGCCAGATCTTCCTGGAGGCCGACCTGTTCAACGCCGGTATCCGCCCGGCCATCAACGTCGGTATCTCGGTGAGCCGCGTAGGCGGCGACGCCCAGCTTAAGATTGTGAACCAGGTGGCCGGCAAGCTCAAGCTCGACATGGCCCAGTTCCGCGACCTGGCCGCCTTCGCCCAGTTCGGCTCCGACCTGGACAAGGCCACCAAGCAGATGCTGGATCGCGGCCTGCGCATCCAGGAAGTGCTCAAGCAGCCGCAATATAGCCCGTTGCCCGCCGCCAACGAAGCCATGATCATCTATGCGGTGACGCAGGGCTTCCTCGACGACGTGCCGGTGGACCGCGTGCGCGAATGGGAAGCGCGGTTCCACGAGTACCTGAACACGACCCAGAGCGATTTCCTGGGCACGCTCACGACGGACTATGCCCGCAAGAAGGCGCCCAAGGAAGTGCTCGATAAGATGGGCGCGATTATCACCGATTTCAAGAAAACGGTATCCTTCTAGGAACCCCCTATGCCAAGTACACGTGAAATCCGCCGGCGCATCAAGTCGGTGAAGAACATCTCCCAAATCACACGGGCCATGGAGATGGTGGCGGCGTCCCGTATGCGGCGCGCCCAGCAAGCCGTGCTGGCCGGGCGGCCCTATTCGGAAAAGATGGACGAAGTCATCGCCCATCTCGCCGCGCGGCTGAACACCATCGAAACCGACGTGCCGCATCCGCTCCTGCAGAAGCGCGATGTCAAAAACGCGGGGGTGGTGATGATCACCTCCGATAAGGGCCTCTGCGGCAGCCTCAACTCCAATATCATCCGGCGCACCACCCGCTTTTTGCTGGATGAGGGCGGGGCCACCGGTTACGAGATCGTCCCGGTGGGCCGTAAAGGGCGCGACTTCATGATCCGTTATGGCCGCCCGGTGATCGCTGAGTTCGTCAACTACGGCGACCGCCCGCGCCCCGACTACATCGTCCCGATCGCGCGGGTCATCACCGACGAATACGCGGCGGGCCGCATCGACGCGGTCTACCTGATCTACGCCGAATTCGTCAACACGCTGGTGCAGCGGCCGGTCGTCATGCCGCTGCTGCCCTTGCAGCCCGGCGAAATCGTCGGCCCGGCGCGCGAGTATATCTATGAACCGAGTCCGGCCGGGGTGCTCACGCAGTTGGTGCCCCGCTATGTCGAAGCCCGCATCTACCAGGCGCTCCTGGAGTCGATTGCCAGCGAGCAGAGCGCGCGTCTGGTCGCCATGCGCAACGCCACGGAGAACGCCAAGGAGATGGTGTCCGAACTCACCTTGTCCTACAACAAGTTGCGCCAGGCCAACATCACCAAGGAACTGACCGAAATCGCCAGTGGAGCAGCGGCGCTCACCGGATGAGTACCGGACTGAGTATAGGAGGGTATAATGCCTGCTGAAGGAAAACTTGTGCAGATTATGGGGCCGGTACTGGATGTGCAGTTCCCCCCCGACCAACTGCCCGACATCTATAATGCCATCAATATCCCATTGACCGAGGCCGCAACCGAGACCAACAACAAGGACGAGCGGATCACCGCCGGATCGCCCGGCCCCACCCGCATCGTCGCCGAGGTGCAGCAGCACCTGGGCAACGACTGGGTGCGCTGCGTCGCCATGGGCAGCACCGACGGCCTGCGCCGGGGGATGAAGGCCATCGACACCGGCGGCCCCATCGCCGTCCCGGTGGGTCCGAATACCCTGGGCCGCATCTTCAATGTGTTGGGCGACACGGTGGACGGCAAAGGCCCCGTGCCCGCCGATACGCCGACTTACGGCATCCATCGCCCCTCCCCTACCTTCGCCGACCAGTCCACCGAGGCCCAGATCTTCGAGACTGGCCTGAAAGTCGTCGATCTGATCGCCCCGTTCACCAAGGGCGGCAAGATGGGCATCTTCGGCGGCGCCGGGGTGGGCAAGACGGTCGTGATCATGGAACTGATCCGCAACATCGCCGCGGAGCATGGCGGCTACTCCGTGTTCTGCGGCGTAGGCGAGCGCACCCGCGAGGGCACGCAGCTTTACCATGAGATGACCGACTCCGGGGTTATCGACAAGACCGTGATGGTGTTCGGCCAGATGAACGAGCCGCCCGGCTCCCGGCTGCGCGTGGGCCTCACCGGCCTGACCATGGCCGAGTACTTCCGCGACGAAGGCCGCGACTTGCTGGTGTTCATCGACAACATCTTCCGCTTTGTGCAGGCCGGGTCCGAAGTGTCCGCGCTCCTGGGCCGCATGCCCAGCGCCGTGGGCTACCAGCCGACGCTGGCCCAGGAAATGGGCCAGTTGCAGGAGCGCATTACGTCGACCAAGCAGGGATCGATCACCTCGGTGCAGGCTATCTACGTGCCCGCCGACGACTACACCGACCCGGCCCCGGCCACGACGTTCGCCCACCTGGACGGCAGCGTGACCCTGGAGCGCGCCATCGCCGAGAAGGCGCTCTTCCCGGCGGTGGACCCGCTTGCCTCCACCAGCCGCATCCTCGACCCGCGCATCGTGGGCGAGGAGCACTACAACGTCGCCCAGTCGGTCAAGAAGGTCTTGCAGCGCTACAAGGATCTGCAAGACATCATCGCTATCCTGGGCATCGAAGAGTTGAGCGAAGAAGACAAGCTGATCGTGTATCGGGCGCGGCGCATCGAACGCTTCCTCAGCCAGCCGATGTTCGTCGGGGAGGTCTTCACCGGCACGCCCGGCGTCTATGTGAAGCGCGAGGATACCGTGCGCGGCTTCCGCGAGATCCTCGACGGCAAGCATGATAACCTGCCCGAACAGGCTTTCTACATGGTCGGCGGCATCGAGATGGCCGTCGAGAAGGCCGCCACGATGGCGAAGAGTTAAATCGCGCCCCGGAGCATGCTTGGAAGGCTGGTAACTGGCCCGCTCTATCCAGTTGCCGGCCTTCCGTTTTGCGGGTGTGGCGACGGGCCTAACCCCCTGCCCCCCTTCCCGGCGCGGGAAGTGGGAACGTAACTCCCCTCCCCGCCGCGGGGTGGGGTATACCCCAGCCGGGGGAGAGGTTAGCCTGACTCGCCGTGCGGGGGCGGATGGTGTATAATATGTGGCTGCGCCGTTATGCAGCGTGAGGAGTAGAATCGAGATGCCTCTCCATCTACAAATTGTCACAGCCGAACGCATGGTGTATGAGGACGACGTGGATATGGTGATCGCGCCGGCCTGGGACGGCGCCGTCGGCATCTTGCCGCATCACGCCCCGTTGCTGACCACCTTGCAGATCGGGGAGCTGTTGGTGCGCAAAGGCGGCGTCGAGCAGGCGCTGGTCATCGCCGGCGGCTTTCTCGAAGTGAACGAGGGGACAGTGACGGTCCTGGCCGACTTCGCCGAGCACGCGGAAGAAGTCGATGTACAGCGCGCGGAAGAAGCCCGGCGCCGCGCCCAGGAGTCCCTTGCCGGCCGGGCAACCATGGAGAGTGAAGACGCCGCACGGGCCGAACTGCGTCGCGCCGTGCTGCAACTGCGCGTGGCCGGCAGCCGCCGGCGGCGCACCCAACCCCCGCAGACCGGAGCCTAACGCATGGCATTGCTTTCCCGCCGGATCGGGATCGATCTCGGCACCGCGAATGTTTTAGTGTATGTGAATGGAAGAGGAATCGTTCTCAACGAGCCTTCCGTAGTTGCGATTTCAACCGTCACCGGGCGCGTCAAAGCGGTCGGTAAGGCAGCAGCCGATATGATCGGCCGCACCCCGGAAACTATCGAAGTCGTACGGCCTATGCAAAACGGCGTCATCGCCGACTACGTCGTGACCGAAGCGATGCTTAAGCATTTCATCGGGCGCGCGGCGGGGCGCTTTAATCTGTTTAAACCCACCGTCATGATTTGCATCCCGGCGGGCGTGACCAGTGTGGAACGCCGGGCGGTCAAAGATGCGGCAATGCAAGCGGGCGCACAGGATGTGTTCCTGATCCGCGAACCGCTGGCCGCGGCTATCGGCGCACGGGTGCCGGTGAGCGATCCCAACGGCAGCCTGATCATCGATATCGGCGGCGGCACCACCGAAGTCGCCGTGATTGCTTTGAACGGGATCGTCGAGAGCAATTCCATCCGTGTCGGAGGCAACAAGCTCGACGAATATATCGCCAACTTTATCAAGCGCAAATATAATCTGCTCATCGGCGATCGCACGGCGGAAGAACTCAAGATTCGCATCGGCGCAGCCCTGCCGCTCGAAGAGCAGATGAGCATGGATGTCCGCGGGCGCGACCAGGTGGCCGGCATGCCGCGCACCATTACAGTGCATACCAATGAGATTGTGGAATCGCTGGCCGAACCCCTGGAAGCCATTGTTGGCGCGGTACGCACCGTGCTTGAACGAACACCACCGGAACTGGCCTCGGATATTATTGACCGGGGCATGATCATGACAGGCGGCGGCTCGTTGCTGCGCCACATCGACGAGTTGATGACGCAAATCACGGGCATCCCGTGTTATGTGGCCGACCAGCCCCTGCAATGTGTGGCCGTCGGCACCGGCATGGCCCTGGAAAAACTCGATCTCCTGCGCGATTCGCTGGTGGAAGAGGTTGGGGCATAAGCCTGTCCGGCAGGGCCGCGAATTGCGCGTTGTAGAGGCCGGTTGGCAACCGGCCTGCCGCCCATCAGCATGACGGTGGGAGACGACTAGAGAAATAGAGGTGAAAACACTATGAGCAAAACCATTGAATTAACGGTCCAACCCCGCACCGTCACCGGCAAGGACAGCAAGAAGCTGCGCAGGCAAGGCTTGCTGCCGGGGGTGATTTACGGCTACAGCATCGACCCGCAGGCGATCCAGATCGACGGGCGCACCTTCCAGCGCATCTATCATCGGGCGGGCAATGTCCACCTGGTCGATGTCCGCGTGGGCGAGACCGGGGCGGCCACCCGCGCCTTTATCAGCGAGGTCAAACGCGACCCCATCACCCATGCGCTGACCCATGTCGATTTCATGGCCGTCAACCTGCGCGAGGAAACCACGACCAACGTGCCCATTGTGCTGACCGGCGAGGCGCCGGCGGTCCGCGACGGCTCGGGGCTGTTGCTTCAGAACCTGGAGACCCTGGCGATCAAGGTGCTGCCGACCGACGTGCCGGAAACGCTGGCCGCCGATGTCACCCAAATGACCGAGGTGGGGGCGATGATCCACGTCAGGGATCTACCCATCCCGGCGGGCGTGACTGTGCTCACCGACCCGGACGAGGTCGTGGCCCGCATTTCGGCGGTCACGGTGGAGCCGGTCGAGGAAGCCGAAGCGACCGAAGCGGCTGAGGCTGAAGCGGCCGCGAGCGACGAAGCCGATGAGGAGGCAGAGGGCTAGTCCCTGCCTGGTTCACCGACCGAGTCCATTAGAGGGAGCACGGCGTACCGTGCTCCCTCCCTTTGTGCGACGGCGGGTCTCGCTCCGCACACGGCCCGCCGCGCCCCGATGCAACTATTCCCCATCGGACACCGTATATATGAGTGATCCAGCCGGTTGTGAGGGCTGGATGACTATTACGCTAAGTGGAGTGAACCTATGCACGCTGTTGCCCAACTGGTGAGCCTGCTGATCAATGTGCTGATGCTGGCGATTTTGATCCGGGCGATCCTCTCCTGGTTTATGCAGGTCGGCCGCGACCCCATCACCCGGCTCCTGGTGGACGTGACCGAACCCTTGCTCGCGCCCATTCGCCAGTTGATGAGCCGCATCATCCCTGGCATGTTTATCGACTTCTCCCCCTTCGTGGCAATCCTGGTGCTACAGTTCCTCGCCAGCATGGTCGGACGCGCCTACTGAGGCGCCCCGCGCCCCGCGAAGCAAGGCGGCCCATCCTGTTCCGGCAGGATGGGCCGCCTTATTTCTTGCGATGGGTCTAATGGGATATGTACCGCGCGCCTCCTTGCCCGTCCCACCCCCGGCCCGCAGGTCAGCCCGCATTAAAACGCCCGCTTCTTCGTTTCCTACTTGTGATTATAGCCTGCCCACCGAGACTCGTGAAAGCCAGGAACTGCCCCGCAATCGCTATCTCAGTGAGAGAGCGCCGGCGCAGGCCCACTCGCCCGCCCGCCAGGGCGTTCCAGACGCACCAGGAACCGTATATCCAAATATCCAAGGAGGAAAGAGGAAAGATGATGATGCACCGTAATTCAAGGACCGCGTGGCGCAGCTTTGCGCTGTTCGGCGTGCTGGCCCTGCTCCTGCCCCTGCTCGCGGCCTGCGGTGGCGAGACGCCCACAGCGACCACGGTCCCCGCGCAGGCGACGGCGACCACCGGCACGACGGCACCAACGGCCACCA
>JAICKM010000884.1 GCA_025927935.1 Chloroflexia bacterium
CTTGCAGGCAGGAGATGATGTTCATGCCCTGGCGATAGGGCACGCTGAATTCTTCCCAGCGCGGATCGGCGCCGGTGGCCCCGGCGGGTTTGTCCTGGCGGAGAATGCGTAGTTCCACCATGCGTTGGGCGGGTCCCGTCGAGGCGGCGGCGCGACCTGCCGGAGTGGTTGGCGTAGCCATGACGATTACTGTCCTCCTAGGCGCCCGACCCGACCCGTAAGGGCCGGAGGGGCACAGTGACACGTGCGCTTAATCGCGCCCTGACTCTACCTTTTCAGTGGCGGCAGCCGCAGCCGCCGCGCCGTTCCCGGCGCCGTTCGCGGCGGGCGCCACGGTGACGGTGGCGGTATTGCCGTTGCCGGCGGGCGCTCCGGCGGGCGGCTGCGCCGCGGCGGCCGTCTCCGGCTGCTTGGCCTTGCCACTGTAATCGCGCGACCGCGGCGGCAGGAGTGAAATATCCACCGCCTGGTAGCTGAATTCGGGCGCTTCGGTTGGTCCGGCAAAGTGGGCCAGCGTCGTTTTCAGCCACTGAGCGTCGTTGCGCTTGGGGAACTCGGGCTTGTAGTGGGCGCCCCGGCTCTCGTCGCGGCGCAGCGCGCCGAGGGTGATGACCCGCGCCAGCACCAGCATATTCCAGAGCTGGCGGCTGAACAAGAGCGGCTGGTTCGACCACTCGCTCTTATCCGGCACCGCGATATTGCGATAGCGGGCCATCAACTCCTGGATCTTGACATCGGTCTCACGCAATTTGTCGTTGTAGCGCACCACGGTCACGTTATTGGTCATGATCTGGCCCAGTTCGCGGTGCAGCACGTAGGGGTTTTCCTTGCCGTTCGCCCGCTTGAGCCAGTCGTTGTTCTCGTTCTGCCGCGCCACCTCGGCGTCGAAGATGATCGACGGCACGGAGTTGCTGGTGCGCGCCGCATCTTTGGCGTACTCCGCCGCGCTCGGCCCCACCACATGCAGGCCGGTATAGATACAGGACAGCAGCGAGTTGGCGCCCAGGCGATTGGCTCCATGGTACTGGTAATCGGCCTCGCCGCCGGCAAACAGGCCGGGGATGTTGGTCATGCCATGCTCGTTGTCCACCCAGAGGCCGCCCATCGAATAATGGACCGCCGGGAAGATGCGCATGGGCACCTTGGCCGGGTCGTCACCCACGAACTTGCGGTAGATCTCCATCACGCCGCCCAGCTTCACTTCGAGCATATGCGGATCGAGATGGCTCACGTCGAGGTACACCTGGTTCTGGCCGTCCACGCCCAGGCCGAGATCGACGCAGACGTGGAAGATCTCGCGGGTGGCGATGTCGCGGGGCACCAGGTTGCCGTATTCGGGATAGGTCTCTTCCAGGAAATACCAGGGCTTGCCGTCCTTGTATGTCCAGACGCGCCCGCCCTCGCCGCGGATCGACTCGGACATCAGCCGCAGCTTATCCTCGCCGGGGATCGCGGTGGGATGGACCTGGATGAACTCGCCGTTGGCATAGAGTGCCCCCTGCTGATAGACGGCGCTCGCGGCGGTCCCCGTGTTGATCATCGAATTTGTGGAGAGGCCGAAGATGAGGCCCGGCCCGCCGGTCGCCAGGATCACGGCGTCCGCGGCAAAGGCGCGGATCGCCATGCTCTTCATGTCCTGGGCGACAATGCCGCGGCACACGCCCTGGTCGTCCAACACGGCGCTCAAAAACTCCCAGCCCTCGAACTTGCGCACCATGCCGGCGGCTTCCTCGCGGCGGACCTGCTCGTCCAGCGCGTACAGCAACTGCTGGCCGGTGGTCGCCCCGGCGAAGGCCGTGCGATGGTGCTTGGTGCCGCCGAAGCGGCGGAAGTCGATGTTACCTTCGGGCGTGCGGTTAAACATCACCCCCATGCGGTCCAGCAGGAAGATGATCGAGGGTCCGGCTTCACACATGCCCATGATGACGCCCTGGTTGGCAAGGAAGTCGCCGCCGTAGACGGTATCGTCAAAGTGCTGCCAGACGGAGTCGCCTTCGCCCTTGGTGTTGACGGCGGCGTTAATGCCGCCCTGCGCGCAAACCGAGTGCGAGCGCCGCACCGGCACAATCGAGAAGAGATCGACCGGTATCCCCATCTCGGTGATTTTGATCGTGGAGGACAGGCCCGCCAGGCCCCCCCCGACGACGATAATTTTCGGCATCTGTCGTCTCCTTTACAGCGTGAAGCCGCCCCGGCTGGCGACAATCGCGATGATAATCGCCATGCCCAGGACACTCATCGCCACCGAGATGGCCGTCGTGACCCACTGCGAGATCCGTTGCGACCGCTTGCCCACGGTCAGGCCCCAGGTAATCAAGAAAGCCCAAAGCCCGTTACCCAGATGGAAGCTTGCGCTCAGGATGCCGGCCGTGTAGAAAGCAAAGATGAGGGGATTGCTCAAGTGCTGGGCCATGATGTCATAGGAGGCAGCGCCCGAGGCGAAGGCCCCGAAGCGCAGCACCATCACGTGATAGACGATATACAGCACCAGGATAATGCCCGTGACGCGCTGCCACATGAACAGGCGGTTCCGCGCATAACCGTAAGCGGCGACGTTCACACGCGCATACGACGCGATAAAGAGGCCGTACAGTGCATGATAGAGGAGGGGCAGCAAAATCAGCCCGAACTCGACAAAAAACAGCAGTTGAATATCGCGGGCGTGGACCGCCATCTCGTCCCACTTGGTATTGCTTTGCAGAGCGGTGGCGTTTTCCCAGAAGTGATA
>JAICKM010000542.1 GCA_025927935.1 Chloroflexia bacterium
CCGCTCGGCAGGTCGCCTTCGATCACATGCACCAGGCCGGGCACGCTCTCTTCGGGCAGCGGGCGGTCGCTGATGTCCTCGCCGGGGAAGGCATCCTGGTGCATCTGCGTGCGCATATCGCCGGGATCGACCGCGTAAACGCGCAAGCCGGGGTTCTCCGCGCCCAGCACCGCCGACAACTGTTGCAGCGCCGCCTTGCTCGACCCGTAGCCGCCCCAGCCGGGATACGGCTCCACGGCGGCGTCGCTGGTGATGTTGATGATGCAGGCGCCGGGGTTGAGCGCGGCCTGCGCCGCCTGGACCAGCGCCAGTGGCGCGATGACGTTGGCGCGATACACCTGCTCCAGCACGTCGAGTGGGTAGGCCAATAGCTCAGGCTGCGGACTCGGCCCCAGAATGCCCGCGTTGTTGACCAGGAGATCCAGCCCCCCGGCCTCTCGCGCCGCCGCCATGAGAGCGTGCCGGTGCGCGGCTTCGGTCACGTCACCGGGAATAGCCGTCACGGTGGTTAGCGTGGCCAACTCGGTTCGCGCGGCTTCGAGGGCTTCTGCGCCGCGGGCGTCGATAATCAGCGTCCAGCCCCGGCGGGCCAACTCGCGGGCCAGCGCCAGCCCAAGGCCGCGCGAGGCGCCAGTGATCAGCGCCGTTTGTTTTGCTTCAATAGCCATGAAAGGTTCTCCTTCTATGCTCCCTGGCAGGAGGGAGGGTATGCACGTCTGCTATTATCATTGTAGCGCGCATCCGCGCCCCTCGCGCCGGACACCGGGTCAGTTTGCGGCCTGTACGAAAGGGCAACCGGGGACGGGCAAACGGCGGGGGACCGTATCGCTCAGGACGGTGCGCAGCCAAAACCAGATCGGGACGTTACACTAAGCGTATATGACCTTTGGGGCGCTGGGATCGGACGGTGGCTGAGAGTATCGAGGTGGAGTAACCGAACCGGATCAGGGAGCCAGGCATGAATGGGGATGTCGATGATCTGATCAGGGATCTTGTGGAGCGGGTTCGCGGCGTTGGCGGGGTGTTCGCGGTTGTCCTGGGTGGTTCGCGCGCCCGGAACACGCACACGCCAGAGTCGGATATTGATCTCGGAATCTACTATGATCCGGCGGCCCAGCTTGACATAACTGGGCTGGAGCGCGTGGCCTATGCGGTTGACGACACACACCGGCCGGGACTCGTGACCGCTAGCGGTGGGTGGGGTCCCTGGATCAACGGTGGCGGCTGGTTAACTGTCCAGGGGATTGCAGTCGACTTTCTGTATCGCCATCTAAGCCGTGTCCGGCACTATACAGAGGCGGCGTGCGCGGGGCAAATCGAGTTCGTCTATCAGCCGGGCCATCCGCTCGGCTTCGCCTCCTACATCTATATGAGCGAGATCGCGGTCTGCCGGGCCTACTGGGATCCGCAAGGGGCAATCGCCGAACTCAAACGACAGACGGTGCCGTATCCGCCCCGGCTAAAAGAGGCCATTATCGGAAAGTTCTGGTGGGAGGCCGACTTCTCGCTGCAAATAGCGCGCAATGCCCTTGCGCGCGGCGATGTTGCCTACGTGACGGGCTGTTGCTTCCGTTCAGTCGGGTGCTTGTTGCAAACACTGTTTGCCCTTAACGAGCAGTACTGGCTGAACGAAAAAGGGGCCACGGCAATGGCGGCGGGCTTTCCGCAGGGTGCATCCAGGGTGCAGGCGCGCATCGATGCTGCCTTTGCGCAACTCACGGCGGCACCGGCGGCCCTTACCGCGGCAGTGGAGATCCTTGCCGCTCTGCTAGACGAAGTCGATCCCCTGGTGCGGGCACAGGCGGCCCGCTAACGTAGTGGTGGAGAGGAGAGAAGACGCGGGTGCTAACCCCCGCTCTGCAACTCGGCGGCGACGCTTTCGGCCATGCCGGCCAGGTAGGCGTCGCTCTCGTGGGCGGCGTAGGCGCGGAGCGGGGCGGCAGCGGCGGCATCACCTAGTGCCGCCAGGCCCTCAATCGCTTTCTGGCGAATGGCCGCAGCCGGGTGATCCAGCAGCGCCACGAGCGGTTCCCGCGCGATCGCGCCGCCCAGACCGGCCAGCGCTTCGGCGGCCATGCCCAGCAGCATCGGATCATCGCCGGGCGCCACGGCCAGCAGGTGGGTTAGCGCCTCCGCTGTGCCGGCGTCGGGCCGGCCCGCCAGCCCCTGCACGGCGGCGAGGCGCGTGTAGAAGTCGGGGTCACTGGTCAGCAGATCGCGCAAGGCGACGACGACCTGGGAGTCATCCCAGGCGCTCAGCCCGCCGATGGCTGCCCGGCGCACGTCGGCGGCCGGGTCGTGCAGCGCCTGGAGCAGCCCGGCGCGCGCCTCCGGGATCGGGTAGGCACCCAGCGCCCGCGCCACCGCCGCCCGGATCTTTTTGCTGGGATCGTGCAGCGCGGCGACCAGAGCCGGCCCCTCATCGGGATTTAGCGTGCTCAGCAAATCCACCGCATCCGGGTAGGAAAACCAGGGGTCCTCCTCATGCAGTTGGTGCAGCGCCTCGGCTGCCGTGCGCATCTCGCCTTCCATGCCGGCTCCTGTCAGGTGCCGCCAACGGGCAGCGGCACGTCTTTCCAGGGCCATCATACACCCGCCCCGGCGATGGGGCAAGCAGGGAGGACAAGGCAGGCCCGCGCGACCCCCGAACCGTCCGCGGCGCCGCGACGTACGCTGTGCGGCCTTGCTGTGGCATTGGCGTATCCCTCGCCGGCGATGCGCTCAGGACGGTGGTCGGGGAGTCGGGCTTCGGCGGGCGGCGCTAACCGCGCCAGGGGTTAGGCCGCGTCGCGCAGATAGGGGTTGCTTTGGAGATCGGGAATCCATTCGGCTTGACAACTGGTGCCGGCCGGCGAATCCGGCGCCGGCCGCAAGTACCCGGTCAGTAGCTGCTGGACAAGCGCCTCGTCCAGATCGGCCAGCGATTCCGGGGCGGACGGCGCTTCGCGTATACAGCGGGTGATAGTCGTTTCGACTTCTCCGATAGGACCCGCGTGCCGGTGCGGATCGACGGCTAGCCCGGTCCAGCCCCGGATACTGTCGAAAACATGGCGCAGGTGGCGTGAAGGGTGGTGTGCCCGCATCGTGCGCGACCGGCGGGCGGCGCTTGCTTCGTGCAAACGATCCGCGTGCTGTGCGTCGGCCACCTCGCCGGTCATGAGCGATTGGTTGAGATACATGGGACGTTCTCCTTGCCGGCGTGGGCTGCCTGCTGCTCAACTGGCGACTGTCGTTATGTTACCAGTGTAGCGCGGGACGGGGCAGCGCACATCAGCAGAATCTCCCAACCTGCCTACTTAACTTGGCCGGGTGCGCCAAGACCAGTAGCGTAGGTGGAGTCAGTAGAATTACTGAGACGGCTGCCGGGAGGAGGTCTTTTTCCGTGCGCCGCAGTCAGAGCAGCGCGTGTTCGAGGGCGAAGCGCGTGGCGGCGGTGCGGGAGGTGACGCCGAGCTTGCTGTAGATCGAGTAGAGGTGCGAGCTGACGGTGCGCGGGCTGAGGGTGAGCCGTTCGGCCACCTGCGCGTCGGTCAGGCCACCCGCCACCAGGCGTAACACTTCGATTTCCCGCGCGGTGAGGCCGGCCGGGTGGGCGAGCCGGGCGCCGTTGCTGCCGTTGGTAGCCGGCACACCGGTTGCCGGCTCTTCCGGGCTGAACAGGGCATCCGGCGGCATGGCCTGGCCCGCGACCCAGGCGGCGGCGAACGCGGCGTCGCCCAGCGTGGTCTGCGCGGCGGCCAGGTACTGGTCGTGCTCGGCCTGATCCGCGGGAATGATCGGGGTGCCGATGGCATCGCGTAACGCCTGGGCCGCGCCAAAGAGCCGCGCCGCTCGCTCGGCAGCGCCATCCGCCGCACAGGCCATTGCCAGCCCATCGAGCGCGAGGGCGAGGTCATACCGGCAGGGGATGCGGCGATGGAGGGCTACGGTTTCTTCGAGCAGGGTGCGCGCGCGCCCGGTCTGGCCTTGCCGCAGCGCCAGCCGGCCCAATGCCCGCAAGGCTTTGCAGATGCACTCGTCATTCCGCAAGCTGCGCGCCAGGGCCAGGCTCTCTTCGAGCAGCACGCCGGCCTGGTCAAAGTCGTTCTGCTGGAGGGCCACGTAACCGCGCAGTGTGAGCGTCGCGCAGAGATAGCCCCGATGCTCTAGTTCGCGGCACAGGCCCAGGCTCTCGTCGAGCAGGCTCACGGCGCGGGCGTAGTCACCCTGCTGCGCGGCCAGATCGCCCAACCCGCTCAGTAACGCGGCGATGGCGCTGCGCGAACATGAGACCTGGGCCAGCGTCAGGCTTTCCTCCAGCAGCGCGGTGGCGCGGGTGTAGTCCCCGCGGTGGGCGCCGGCCTCCGCGATACCGGACAGCGCGTGGATGACACCCCAGTTGTCGCCGATTTCCCGCGAGAGCGCCAGACTCTCTTCACACAGGGCGATCGCCTGGGCATAGTTGCCCTGCTGCGCCGCCACGTCACCCAGGCTCTCCAATGCACTCGCCGCGCCGCGTTTGTTGCCCACCTCGCGACGCAGGACCAGGGCTTCAGCATAGCGCTTGCGGGCCGCGTCCAAATCGCCTGCGTACAGCGCAAGATGGCCCAGGCCCATCAACGCCAGGCTGATCCCATATTTGTCTCCCAGCGTGCGCCAGAGACTCAGGCTTTCTTCGTACAGCGCCCGTGCTACGGGATCTTCCTCTGAGAGCGCCATGCGCGCAGCTATCGTGACCGCTTTGGCGCGCCCGCGCGTGGGCGGATCGGTTGTCGCGCGGGCCAACAGGGTTGTCAAATAGGTTCGCGCCTCGCGGATATGCCCGTGGATTTTCCAGAACTCGCCCATCGCCCCGGCCATGCGCAGACCCACATCGACATCGCCTTCATTCGCCGCGCTCCAGTCCAGCGCGGCCCGCAGATTGTCGTACTCCACCTCCAGCCGCTGGTGCGCCGCATCCTGCTCGGCCACCTCTTGCGCCGCGTCG
>JAICKM010000239.1 GCA_025927935.1 Chloroflexia bacterium
CCGCCAACGCCGCGACCCTGCCCGCGCCGCTGCACCTGTTCCACGAATACGGCTGGGGCGGCTACCTGATCGCCCACCACGTGCCCGTCTTTGTCGATGGGCGCGCCGATCCCTACGGCAACCTGCTCGACGATTACGTCGCGGCCTCCAGCGGCGCGCGCTGGGAGCCGATCTTCGCTACCTACAGCGTCAACGGCGTGCTCGTGCGCACCGGGGCGCCGCTGGACAAGATCATCGGCGCCACGCCGGGCTGGTCGCAGGTCTATCACGATAACCTGTCGGTACTGTATATTAAGAGATAGCAGGCATGGGTTGAGATGGCGAATACGGGTTCCGATCTAACTCTGTGGCACGTCTACGACGGCGGCAGAACTATTGGCCGGAACGGCAGTGAGGAGGGCGTTATTTTGCGTGATGAAGAGCATCCGGACGGCGCGCAGATTACGCTGGAGCGGGATGCACGCGCAATACCCTTCGCTATTACCTGTGGAATTTTCGGCTGGATGGTCCACACTCATTACTGCGCAACGCTTGCAGAAGCGGAGCGGGATTATACAGCCATGAAGGTGGAGCTTGCGAACATCCTTGCCCGCATCCCGGCCACGGATGATCCAAGAGCCGGAGAGCTAAGACAAGAACTTTACGCGGCGGCGGAACGATTCGTGTACACGTTGTTCCCTTAAATACGACTGGTATACGCCCGAAAGAAGGTCTACTGTGCGACAACTGAAATTCGGCGTCCTGGTGTTTCCCGGATCCAACGGCGACCATGATTGCCTCTATTTGCTGAACGAGGTGCTGGGCGTGCCCACGGATGCCGTCTGGCACGAGGAGATCCGGCTGGCCGGTTACGATTGCCTGATCCTGCCCGGCGGCTTCAGCTACGGCGATTACCTGCGCTGTGGCGCCATCGCGCGCTTCTCGCCGGTCATGGCCCCGCTACGCGACTACGCGGCAGGGGGCGGGCCGGTGCTGGGCATCTGCAACGGCTTCCAGATCCTCGCCGAGGCCGGGCTGCTGCCGGGCGCCCTCCTGCGTAACCAGGAACTGGCCTTCTCCTGCCGCACGATCCATGTGCGCGTCGAGCTGGACGCCCAATCCACGCCGTTCACGGCGAGCGTGCCGGGCGGCTCCATCTGGCGGCTGCCCATCGCCCATGGCGAGGGCCGCTATTTTGCCGAGGCGGCGGCGCTGGCCGATCTCGAAGCCAACCATCAGATCGTGCTGCGCTACTGCGCTCCGGATGGCACAGTTATGGCCGAGGCCAACCCGAACGGCTCAACGGCGGGCATCGCGGGCGTGTGCAACGCAGCGGGCAACGTGCTGGGCCTGATGCCGCACCCGGAGCGCGCGGGCGAGGATCTGGTGGGCGGCAGCGACGGCCTGCACCTGTTCCACGCCCTGATCGCCGCCTGCACACGCGCGGGCGCCGAACTGCGCGCCGTCCCGGCGGGAGCCGCGCATGGCTAAAGGCTGGGTCGCGACCGGCGTGGCGCTGGTGCTGGCGCTGACCATGTGGTACTACGTGGCCGGGGTGTTGGTACCCTATCAGCAGACCGAAGCCGCGGGCAGCGACCGGCCGCGCGGCAACCTATCCGATCTCTACCCGCGCTGGCTCGGCTCGCGCGAACTGCTGTTGCATGGCCGTGACCCCTACAGCGCCGCCGTCACCCACGAGATCCAGGTAGGCTATTATGGCCGGGCTATCGACCCGGCTCGCCCGAACGATCCCAAGGACCAGCAAGGCTTCGCCTATCCGGTCTACGTGGCCTTCCTGCTCGCGCCCACGCTGGACCTCGATTTCTCTGTGGTGCAGGACGGCTTCACCTGGCTGCTGCTGGCGCTCACGGCGGCCAGTGTGCCGCTCTGGATGTACGCCGTGGGCTGGCGTCCCAGTACCCCGCTTGTCCTGGCCGCCGTATTGCTCACGCTGGGCAGCTTCCCGGTGGTGCAGGGCATCGCCTTGCAGCAATTGAGCCTGCTCGTCGGTGTGCTGCTGGCGGGCGCGGCGGCGGCCCTGGTGGCGGGGCGCCCGGCCCTGGCCGGGGTGCTGCTGGCTCTGGCGACGATCAAACCGCAGGTGGCCGCGCCGCTGGCCGCCTGGCTGGCCCTCTGGACAATCAGCGACTGGCGGCGGCGGCAGGGGCTGGCCTGGGGCTTCGGCGGCACCATGGCGCTGCTGCTGGTGGGCGCGGAGATCGCCTCGCCCGGCTGGATCGGGCGCTTCCGCGACGCGCTGGCCGCCTACCAGCAGTATACCGACGGCCGCTCGCTGCTGGCGACCCTGCTCACGCCCATCGGCGGCACGGTCGCCACGGTGCTGCTGGTGGCCCTGACCGCGCTGGTCTGCTGGCGGGTGCGTCGCGATCCGGCGGGCACGCCCGGCTTCGCGCTGGCCCTGGCTCTCGTTCCGGCGGTCACGCTGGCGATCATCCCCACCTGGGCGCCCTATAACCAGGTGCTGCTGCTACCGGGCCTGTTCCTGCTGGCCGCCGCCCGCGACCGCATCTGGGCGCGGGGCAGGGCCGCCCGCTACTGTTACCTGCTCGCCTGGGGCCTGGTGGCCTGGCCGTGGGTCGCCACCGCGGCGCTGGCCGCGGCGGCGCTGGTCTTGCCCGCCGCCACCGTGCAGAGCGCGTGGACGCTGCCCCTCTACACCAGCCTACTGATCCCCCTCGGCGCCCTGCTTGCGCTCGGCTTCCCGGCCCGGCAGGCGCTGCCCATGCGCCAGGGAGACAAGCCCACGTGACACGGCTCCGCCGCCAACCCGTGCCGGGCGTGATCTGGCGCTACCTGGGCATCACCGGGGCCGGCGTCGCGCTGATCGTGCTGTTCATCATCCTGACCCTGCTGACGACGCGCAAGGAGACCGACTTCCAGCACTTCTTGCTGCGCACCGACTTCCCGGCCTTCCTCACCGGGGCACGGCTGGTGGCCGCGGGCCAGGGCGCGGCGCTCTACGATCCCGCCGCGCAAGCGCCTATACAGCAAGCTATGCTAGCGCCTTATGCTTATGAACGCGGGCTGCTGCCGTATAATCACCTGCCCTTCCTGGCCCTGGCCCTGGCCCCGTTCGCCGGGCTGGCCTTGCCGGTGAGCTATGCCGGCTGGCTGGGCGCGACGATCCTGGCCTTGCTGATCGCGCTGGCCCTCTTGAGCCGCGAGTTGCGCGCGGTGGCGCGCACGCCGGTCGAAGCCCGCTGGGCGCCCCGCGCGCTATGGGCGCTGGGGCTGGGCTTTTTCCCGGTTTATCAAAACCTCCTCCAAGTGCAGACGGCGCCCTGGGTGCTGCTGGGCTACACCCTGCTGATCCGATACCTGCGCCAGGAGCGCCAGATCGCCGCCGGGCTGGGGCTGGCGCTGGTCCTCGTCAAGCCGCAACTGCTGATCGTGCCGGTGTTGCTACTGCTCTACACCCGCCGCTGGCGCGCGCTGGCGGCCTTCGCCGGGCTGACGGTGAGCCTGAGTTTGCTCATCACGCCGCTGCTGGGCGGCTTTGGCTGGATCGGCAGCTATCTGCGGCTGCTGGGTAATGTCGCCGGAGCCAGTTCCGACAGCAGCACCATCCAGCCGGTGTTAATGGAGAACCTGCGCGGCTTCTTCACCCTGCTGGCCGCACATTATGACCCTGCCGCACTGGGCACGGGCACGGCGCCCTGGGTGGTGCCGCTGACCGCCGTCGCCACCCTGGCCGTCCTGGCCGGGCTGGCCTGGGCCTGGCGCGGACGCGCGGGCGCGTGGGCCGCCGATCCGGCGGGTTGGGACCGGCGCTGGGCAGCGGCGATCCTGGCTGCGCCGCTGGTCAGCCCGCACACCCTGCCCTATGAACTGCCGCTCTGGATCCTGGCCGGCGTGCTGGCCTGGCGCGGCGCCCGCGAGGGCACCAGCCCGGCCCCGGTGCTGCGCACGGCCCTGCTCCTGGCCGCCGGGTACATCGCCGGCAACCTGACCCTGCAACTCATCCTGGTCCTCCCCGGCTGGCCGATCCATGTGGGCGTGCTCTTCGCGCTGGTCGCCATTGTCCTGCTCTGTGCGCCCGCCGCGCATCCGGCGGCCCGCAAGCAAGAGTCCAATATCGCTGCCGGCGCCTCCGCCGGCCCCTGACCCGGCCACTCGCCACGCGCTACGCGCGCACCATGGGCCGCCCGCCGGCCGCCCCGCTCCGGTGCGTCCCTGCGCGCCAGTCCTCGCGTTGTCACTCTGAGCGCAGCGAAGAGTCTCGTCTTTTGCCGACACGAGACGAGATTCTTCGCTACGCTCAGAATGACAAGGATATGCTGGGCACGCAACTACATACAGCGACGAGTCTAATCGTCGCAATCCATTCTGCCCGGCATGAGCGGTGATTTGCACCCGCGCCGCCCGGCACTGCGTAATAAATACGGGGGAAAGGGATTTACCGGATAAGGCGGCGCGGCGACGGGCGGAAGAGATCGCGGCCGCGCAGGCAGAGGCCGGCACTAAATGATCGTTGTTCCCGAAGAATTTGCTGAGCGAACGGTCGCGCGGGAAGGAACCGCCGGGCGCGAGTGGATCGCCGCATTGCCCGATCGGGTCCAGGCGCTCTGCGCCCACTGGGGGCTGGCGGTAGACGGGCCACCGATGCACGGAGGGCTGAGCCTGGTGGTGCCCGTGCGCCGGGGCGACGAACTCTGTGTGCTCAAGATCGCCTGGGTGGGCATTGAGACCGAGGCGATCGCTCTCCGGGCCTGGGATGGGCGCGGCGCAGTGCGGCTGCTGGAGGTGGCCCCCACGCAACATGCCATGTTGCTGGAACGCCTGGATTATCGCCGGACCTTGAACGATGTGGGCCTCGCCGAGGCCATCGGCATCGCCGGGCGGTTGCTGCGCCGCCTGGCGATCCCCGCCCCGGCGGGCCTGCGCCAGTTGCCCACAGTGGCGGGCGGTCTGGCCCGCGACTTGCCCGCGCTCTGGGAGCGCACCGGGCGCCCGATGCCGCGCCCGGTGCTGGAGACGGTGCGCGCCCTGGCCGGCCAACTGGCGGCCACCCGTCCCGCGCACTTGCTGGTCAACTTCGATCTGTACTACGACGATGTGCTGGCGGGCGGGCGCGAACCATGGCTGGTGGTCGATCCGATGGTCGTGGCCGGCGACCCGGAGTACGGGATCGGGCCGTTGCTGTGGCGGCGCCTGGAGGACATCGAAGCCCAGGGTGGCATCGAGCGCCATTTCCACGCGTTGATCGCCGCCGCCGCCCTCGATCCCGCCCTGGCCCGCGCCTGGACCCTGGTGCGCTGTGTGGAGTACTGGCTGTGGGGCTTGGGCGCCGGGTTGACCTACGATCCGGCCCGCTGCGCGATTATTGTCAACCGGCTGCTGTGAGCCGATGCGCATGGTCACAAGAGGATTGTGGCACGCCGTTCGCTTTTTAGGGCCTCTTGCGTGTATAATTATCTTTCGGGCGCCGGCAACCGGCAGCCTGAAGGTTTATGGGACCATCCGCACAGCCGGGTCTGAAAGTGTTAAATGTTATGCCGGCAGTAATCCGAAATCCAAAAACCAAGCTGCGGGGCTGCCACCTGGCCGGCCTGTTCGTTATTCTGGCTGCCGCGATGCTGCTCTGCTGGATGAACAGGCCCTGGTTTCGCACCTGGGTCGATCAGGCTACACTGCCCGCGGCACGGGCCACCTATAACCTCAACGACTATGCCGCCTTCGTCAACGCCGCGCGCATGATCCTGGCGGGCCACGGACAGGATCTCTACAACATCAACGCTCAACGGGCGACCGAACTACGGGATTGGGGCGCGCGCTTCGATCCGCAATTGGCCGTGCCGTTCGTCAATCCGCCCTGGTTCGCCGTGGCCTTGCTGCCGCTGGCCCCGCTGCCGATAGGCGCCGGTTTCCTGATCTGGCTGGCCGTCTGCTGTGGCCTGATCCTGGGCGCGGCGGCGTTGCTGGCGCGCTGGGCACGCCCGCCGCCGCTGGTCGGCGTTGCGTTTGTCCTATCCGTCGCCGGTTTCGTGCCCTTCTGGCGCACGGCGATCCTGGGCCAGACGAGCGCGCTGGTGCTGTTCGGGATGGCCTGGGGCATCGTCAGCATAGCCGAAGGGCGCGCCCGGCGCGGCGGGCTGGCGCTGGCCCTGGTCGGCGTGAAGCCCCAGTTGTTGATCTTGCCGGTGCTGGCCCTGCTCATGGAGCGGCGCCGCCGGGCGTTGTTCTGGTGCGTCAGCGCAAGCCTCGTCCTGGTCGCCGTCACCTTGCCGATCATCGGCCTAGGCGCCGCCCCCGATTATATGAACTTGATGCGCAGCGCGGCCTATGCCGGCTATGAGAACCTGCCGCAGATGCAAAGCTGGCGCGCCTTGATCGAGGGCACGCTGGGTTTGCGGGGCAACCCCGCCGCCGTGCTCAACCTGGCGGGGATGCTGGCCGGGCTGGGCCTGGTGGGCTGGGCCTGGTGGGAACCGGCGCGCACACGCTGGGCCGGCGGCCCGCGCACCTGGGCCAGGCTGATCGAGCGCAACCCCGTGCAGAGTGACCCGAACTGGGACCTGCGCATGGCGCTGACCATCCTGGCGACCCAGCTTTTCACGCCGCACATGCACGTCCATGATCTGTTGATCTGGATCGTGCCGGGCGGGCTGCTGCTGCATCACCTGTACGCGCCGGGCGCCGCCTGGCGCATGGGCCGGCGGCGGCGGACCATCGGGTTCGTCAGCCTCTGGGCGGGCTACCTGGTGGTCTGGCCGGCCTGGCTGTTGCCCGATGCCCGGCTGGCCCTCTGGTTTAGTCTGCTGGTTTGCGGCTGGCTCGTCGCCGAGTTGCGCGCGGCCCGCCAGGAGAGGGCGCCCGCGTGGGCCAGAACCGCGACAACCTGATCCAGGTCAGCGGCATGGGACCCGGCTTTTTCACGAAAGTCGGCGCGGCCTGCTGCCTGTTGCTGCTGGTGGGCTACGGCATCCTCTGGAGCGGCACCGTGCAGCGCAACGGCGGCGCCGACGGCTATGTCCGCCATACCGAGTTCCTGTCCACGATGACCGGCGCGGCCATCATCGCCGGGCCGCAGCCGGATCTGCTGTACGACCGCGACACCCAGGCCGCCGCGCAAGCGACCCTGCTGGCGAGTGAGGCCGATCCCGACCGGCTCATCCCCTATACCGCGCCTCCGTTTGCCGCCTTGCTCCTCGCCGGCCCCGTGCGTGCGGGCGCCTCGGCCAGCGTGCTCTTTACCGCCTGGGCCGTGCTGACGACCACGGCGGCGGGCTTGTGCATCGGGTTACTGGCCGGGCGCTGGGCCGCGCCGCAGGGCACCCCGTGGATGCTCATGCTGGCCGCCACCTCGTTCCTGCCACTGATCTCGGCCCTGATGAGCGGGCAGAATCTCATGCCCGCCATCCTGGGCTGGGTGGGGCTGACAGTGGGCCTCAAATCGGGCCGGGATGGGCCTGCCGGGGCGGCGGGGGCGCTGACCGCGCTGGTACCCGCGCTCCTGCCCCTGTTGCTGCTACTGCTGATCATCACCCGGCGCTGGCGCGCGCTGGTCGCCCTGCTGGCGACCCTGGCCCTGGCCGCGCTGACCGTGGCGCCGCTGCTGGGATTGGATTGGCCCATGCGCTACGGTCACTGGTTGCGGGCCAGTGCCGGCCTGCCCGGACCCAACGGGCTGCCGGGCCTCCTGCCCTGGCCCGCGCCGGTGGCCGGCGCCCCCGGCGTGGACTCCGGCACCCTGCTGGCGGTCGGCTTTGCCCTGCTGGTGCTGCTCTGGACCTGGCTGCCCTGGCAGGGCGGCGCGGTCTGGCGGCCGGCCACCGTCGCGTGGGACCTGCGCTGGGCAATCAGCCTGATCGTGGTGCTCTTGCCCGCACTAAGCCTGCAGCCGAACGTGCTGGCCCTGGCGATCATCCCCGGTTGGATCCTGGGCACCCATCTGGCGACGGGGCGGCTAGGGGTGCCGCGGCGGATGTACTGGCTCGTGTGGCTCTGGATCGGCTATGCGCTAGGCATGGCGGCCACCCTCGCCCCGGTGGGCACGCGGGGGATAGTCATCCTCTGGCTGGTGGGCGCGCTGGTCGGGCTGGCCTGGAATCTATGGAGCCGGCGCCTGGACGAGCCGCAATGGCCCGAACCGCCGGACGGGCAGCCGGACGCAGCCTGGCCGGAGGTGAGCGGTGGCTGACGCCGCTCAGGTGCGCCCGTACCAGGCGTGGCCGCACTGCGCGCAGGTGATCTCTTCCCACACTGTGCCATCGACCGGCGCGCGCCGGAAGCGGAGGCTGCTGCCGGCTTCGGCGGCCCCGCAGCGCGCGCAAACGGCGGGTCGCCGGCGCAGCCGGTGGATCAGCCGGTCGCCGCCGTGCAGCAGCAAGAACACCACCGAGAGGAAGATCCCGGCCAGGGCAGCGGCCGCCATCCAACTCATCGCCATGTTGTAGTTGCCCAGGTCGGCCCGTGAAGGCGCAGGCCCCAGGAGCCAGTCGCGCAGCACATGGGTCACTATCGTCAAGAAGACGCAGACGGTGCAGACGGCGATCATGACGAGGGGCACCAGCACCGGGCGATCTTCCAGATAGTACTGGTAGCTCTGGCGGCGGGGTTGGACCGGGCGCTTGGGTGCGGCGGGCGCTGGGCCGCCAGTGGTATCGGCTCGATTGGCCCGGATACGGATTCCGCTATCCCCTTTGTCTTTCAAGGATGCTCCAAACTAGCGACGAGGTCGGATCACCGGCGGGGCAAACAAGGCACGCTGGGCGGACAACCCACGCCTACTATAGCACCCCTGGTCCCCCGGCACAAGAGCCGAAAGGCCGGGATTCCCTGGCCCAGGTGGCCTTGCGGACGGGCCGGGGCCGCGACTATAATGAGCAAAGACACGCCGTCACCTTACCGGGAATGCGAGATGCAGCCATCCACCAATCCGGCGGACCCCCGCGATCCGCCCCTGGCTTCCACAGCCGCCGATCCGGCCACCGCCGCTCCGCACTCGCAGGCATCCACGCTACGCCCCGGCTTCGGACGGCGCCTGGGCATCGCCCTGTGCCTGGCCCTGGTCGTGGCCTACGCTTTCATGGCCTTCAACCTCGTCCGCAACCC
>JAICKM010000357.1 GCA_025927935.1 Chloroflexia bacterium
GTGCGCGGGGCCGCCGGATGGAGCCGCCGCGCCTGGGCCTATACACTGGTCGTGTTCGCGCTATGGGCCGGGTTCAGTGTGCTGCTGAAGGCCGACTCCATCGACCACGATAACGCTCGCTGGCAGGCTGGGCACTGGCTCACGGCCCGCGCCGGGCCGGTGCAGATGGGCTTTGACTGGAACAACGTCAACCCCGCCGGCAACGGCACCTACGAGATCACCGACGTGCCCATTGCCGGCTTCCGCACCGAGGCCCAGTTCCCCTACACCAGCCGGCTCTCCGGGTTCAGCACGCGCTATGTGCTGGCCCAGGCGCGCGCCGACCTGCCGCCGCTGCCCCCGCCGCGCTCCGGCCCGTAGGCCGCGCGCCGCCGTTCCGGTTGCCGAACGGCGGGTGACGGTGTACAATACGCCCATGAAGATTTGCATGGTGACGTCCTCGTACCCGAAATATCCAGGGGATGTGACGGCGCCTTTCATCCAGTCGATTGCCACCTACGTCGCCGCCCAGGGCCATGAGGTGCATGTGCTGGCGCCCTGGCACCCCGACCTGCGCCACCAACCCGTCGAGAACGGCGTCTACCTGCATTTCTATAAGTACGCGCCCCTGCCCAACCTGAACATCTGGGGCTACGCGGAGTCCCTGGAAGCCGATGTGCGGGTGCGCAACGCGATATACCCGCTCACGCCGCTGGTCGCCCTGATCAGTTTTTTCGCTCTGATGCGCCTGACCGGGCGCATTAAGTTTGACGTGCTGCAAGCCCACTGGGTGATCCCCAATGCCCCGGTGGCCGCGGTCGTCGCCCGCTTGCGCGGCCTGCCCTTAGTCATCAGCCTGCACGGCTCGGATGTCTTTGTCGCCTCCCAGAACCGCCTGCTGGGCTGGGTGGCCCGCCAATGCTTTCGCGCCGCCGACGCCGTCACCGCCTGCAGCGAAGACTTGCGCGAACGCGCGCTGGCGCTCGGCGCGGCGCCCCGGCGCACGCGGCTGGTGCCCTATGGCGTCGACCCCTGCGCGTTTGCCCCCATCGAGGCCGCCGATGCCCACCTGCGTGAACGGTTAGAGCTGGCACCCGGCACGCCTATCGTGCTGGCAATCGGTCGCCTGGTCTACAAGAAGGGCTTCGAGTACCTGATCCAGGCCGCCCCGACCATTCTGGCTCGCCACCCCCAGGCCCAGATCTACATCGCCGGGCAGGGCGATCTGCAACGCGATCTCCAGGCCCAGGCCGCCCGCGTGGGCGTGGCCGGGCATGTTCACCTGCCCGGCAAGGTCAGCCACGACGACGTGCCGACCTACCTGAGCGGGTGCGATGTCTTCGTGCTGCCCTCCGTGGTCGACCAGAGCGGCAACGTCGATGGCCTGCCCAATGCTTTGCTGGAGGCGATGGCCGCGGGCTGCGCCGTGGTCGCCAGCAACGTCGCGGGCGTGCCGCTGGCCGTGCAGGACGGCGAGAACGGGCTGCTGGTGCCGCAAAAAGATCCCGGCCGGCTGGCCGAGGCCGTCAGCACGCTGCTGGACAATGCCGCGTTGCGCGCGCAGATGGGCGCCGCGGCCCGCCGTAAGATCGAGCAGGAACTGAACTGGCCGCACATTGCCCGCATGTTCGAGAGCATCTATCGCGCGGCGAGCGCGCGGCGGACCCGGCGCCAGGGCCGGCGCTAGGCGTGGCCCCGGCCCGAAAGGAACCCATGGACCACGAAAAGATCGAGACTGCCGTGCGCATGATCCTGGAAGCGGTAGGCGAAGACCCCGACCGCGAAGGCTTGCAAGGCACCCCCCGGCGCATCGCCGACATGTACGAGGAGATCCTGGCCGGCATCGGCCGCGACCCGCGTCCGTTCCTGGCGGTCACGTTTCAGGAGCAGCACAAAGAAATGGTGGTGCTGCGCGACATCCCGCTCTACTCGCTGTGCGAGCACCATATGCTGCCCTTCCACGGCATGGCCCATATCGGCTATATCCCGCGCGGGCGCATCGTCGGCCTGAGCAAACTCGCGCGGCTGACTGATTTGCTGTCCAAGCGCTTCCAGGTGCAGGAGCGGCTGACCAGCGAGATCGCCGATGCTCTCGTGGACGGGCTGGCGCCGGTCGGCTGTGGCGTGGTGATCGAAGCCGAACATCTCTGCATGGCGATGCGCGGCATCCAGCGCCCAGGAGCGCGCATGGTGACATCGGCCATGCGCGGGAGCTTCCGCGAGAACGCCGCGACCCGCGCCGAGTTCATGGCGATTATCCGCCACCGGCCCGGAGGCGAGGGGTGAGTCCCGTGCAGGCGCGGCTGCTAACCTCCACCCCTGAAGTCCTGGCCGGCGAACTCTCCGGCTTCGGCGCGGCACCCGACGATGCCTTTGCGCAGGCGCGCGCCGGGAGTTTTGTCGCCGTGCGCCTCGCTGGATTGCCGACCGCCGCGCTGGAGGCCCTGGCGGGGGCGATGCGTGCCGAGGGCGGCCAGATACTGGCGGCGCCGGATCGCGGCACCGCCGTCGTGCTGGGCACGCGCACACAGTTCGCCGGGCTGGTTCAGGCGTTGCACGGCGCCACAGCCGGGGGCGGTGAGGTGGCTCAGGAACTCGGCGATCTGTTCGCCGCCCTCGACCGCCCCACGCCGCCGTTGCAGCTAGGCCGGTACACCTTGCCGCTGGGCCGGCGAACCCTGGTCATGGGCATCCTCAACATGACCCCCGACAGCTTTTCGGGCGACGGACTCGATTTCGGCGTCGAGGCCGCCGTGGCGCGCGCCCAGGCGATGCAGGCGGCGGGCGCCGATATTCTCGACGTGGGCGGCATGAGCACGCGGCCCGGCGCCGAGGAGATCCCGGAGAGCGAAGAGTTGCGGCGGGTCGTGCCGCTGATCGCGCGGCTGGCCCGCGAGGTCGATCTGCCGCTGTCGGTGGACACCTACCGGGCTGCCGTGGCCGATGCGGCCCTCGACGCGGGCGCCGTGATCGTCAACGATATTACCGGACTCGGCGCGGAGCCGGCGCTGGCCGGGGTGGTGGCCCGCCGGGGCGCGGCCCTGGTCTTGATGCACATCAAAGGCACCCCGCGCACCATGCAGCACGACCCGCAGTATGCCGACCTGCTGGGCGAGATTATCGCCTACCTGCGCGCCGCGTGCGATCGCGCGGTCGCCGCCGGGGTGCCGCGCGACCACCTCTGGATCGATCCGGGCATCGGCTTCGGCAAGACTGGCGACCACAACCTGGAGGTCTTGCGCCGGCTGGGCGAACTGCGCTCGCTGGGTTTGCCAGTGCTGGTCGGCACCTCGCGCAAAGGCTTCCTGGGGCGGATTCTCGGCGGGCGCCCTCCGCACGAGCGCGTCGCGGCTACGGGGGCCACTGTCGCCGTCAGCATAGCGCAGGGGGCCGCTATTGTCCGTGTGCACGACGTGGGATCTGCGGTGGATGTCGCGCGGGTCGCGGATGCGATCATGCGCGGCATGGACCGGAGCTAGCGCCATGGCCCTGGTCTATCTCAGTTTAGGCTCCAATGTCGGCGACCGCGGCGCGGTCCTACGCCGGGCCATCGCCGCGCTGCCGGCCGCCACGCGCGGGCGTGTACTGCGTGTGTCGCGGCTCTACGAGACGGCGCCCTGGGGTGTGCGCAACCAACCGTTCTTCCTGAACCTGGCCCTGGCGCTTGACACCCTGCTGGCGCCGCGCGATCTGCTAGCGGCGCTGAAGGAGATGGAGGCTGCCGCCGGGCGCACCGCCGGTCCGCGCTGGGGGCCGCGCCCGCTCGACCTCGACATCTTGCTGTACGATCACCTCGTCCTGAACGATCAGGCGCTGACCATCCCCCACCCGCGCCTGGCGGAGCGCCGCTTCGTGCTGCAACCCCTGGCCGACATCTGGCCCGCGGGCGCCCCGCTCCTGGACCGGTCGCTGCCCGACCTGCTGCGCGCCGTAGCCGACCAGGACGTGACCCCCGTCTCCGCAGACCAGGAAGGCGGGCTGTAGCCGCATCCCCACCGACGCCTGGGCCCGTGAACGAGCGGGCTGGATGAACGCCGAGCGCCCCGCCGAAATGCAACATGCTAGCGACCATGCGGCAGTGGCGTAACTGTTGACAGCCCCTTCAGTTTTATGTTAACATGATTTGCGGGGAGGAGTCCGCCCGGTGCGCAGGGCATCGGGCACATGCTAGGCCCATTTTGCAGACTCTCCCATCGTCGTAACCAGAACACCGTCGCTTCCACATCCGGCGCGCGGCCTCTGAGGCCGGGACGCCTTCCATATGCACACACATTCGTGTTGGCCGTCTGTAACTCAATGAGTCGCTCGTGACGAGCGCCCTCTAGAGGAGTGCATCTATGAAGCCTCAGCGCTTGTTCGCCGCCGTCTTCCTATCCGCGTTGGTGCTCCTCGGCGCGGCCGTCGCCCTGGGCGGGCGCCCGGCGACCGGGGTGCGCGCCGCCGCCATGGCGCCGCCCGCCGGCGCGCCGGCCCGCGCCATGCCGCCGCCCGCGGCCCCGTCCTTCGCCGCCTACAAAGTCCTCTTCGTCGTCTCCGACTTCCCGGCACCCACCACGATCCTGGACGCCCTGCGCGTCTATTCCGATATCCAGCAGGTCGACCTCTGGCAGATGAACGGCGGTACCCCGCCCGCCGCAGCCGACCTCGATCCCTATCAGATGGTGGTTGTCTGGATCAAGCAAACCCAATCCACGGCGAATCGCACCACGCTGGGTAACAGCCTCGCCCAGTATGTGAATGGCGGCGGCGTGGTGGTCGAAAGCTATCCATCGTTTTTCGATTCGCCCGGTTATGTCATTACGGGCACCTGGCAAACCGCCAATTACTCGGTCTTCAATCCGAGTCCCGATCAAAGCGATCCGAGTATCGTCCATAACCTGGGGACCTACAGCACCACCCATCCGCTCATGCAAGGCGTCAGCAATGTCCAGGACACGGGGGCCAGCGGCGGGCACGGCATCGTCACCGTGCGATCCAACAGCGTGCAGGTCGCCGCCTGGGACGACGGGGTGCCGCTGGTGGCCTACAACAGCGCCTTTAATGGGCACGTGGTCGGCATCAACTGCTATCTCGGCGATAACCAGCAAGCCTGGGGCGCCGATTTCCCCGCGATTCTGCACAACGCCGTGCTCTGGAAGGGCACGCCGCTCGCGCCGACGCCGACCGCCACGAGCACGGCAACCAACACGCCCGTCCCGCCGACCGATACGCCGACTCCCACGGACACCAGTACGGTGACACCGACCCCTACCGCCACTAACACGGCGACAGCGACGAACACCAGCACGGCAACGCCGACCCACACAGCTACCGCCACAGCGACACCGAGCAGCACGGCAACGCAAACGCCCACCGTGACGCCCACGCCAACGGATACCGCCACCAACACGGCGACGAGCACGGCAGGACCATCGAACACGCCGGGTCCGACATCCACCAGCACCACTGTGCCCACCAGCACCAATACGCCGCCGCCCTCGGCCACGGCCCCGCCGCTGCCTTCGGCCACCAGCACGCCGCTGCCGCCCTCGGCCACGCGCACGCTGCCGCCGACCGCCACGCCGACTGCGTCGCCCTGCACGATGCCGTTCACCGACGTGTTCCCGACTGATTATTACTACGTCCCGGTGCAATATCTCTACTGCCGTGGCGTCATTTCCGGTTATGCCGATAACACGTTCCGCCCCAGCGCCTCGACGACCCGCGGGCAACTCTCCAAGATTGTGGTGCTGGCCCAGGGCTGGACGCTGGTCACGCCCGCCACGCCGCACTTCAGCGACGTGGACCCGGCGAACCCCTTCTACCAGTACATCGAAACCGCCTACAGTCACGGCATTATCTCCGGCTATGCCGACGGCACCTTCCGCTGGGGCAATAACGTGACCCGCGGCCAGTTGTGCAAGATTGTCGTCGGCGCGCAGGGCTGGACGCTGTACACGCCCGTTGTGCCCGACTTCGCCGATGTGCCGGTGGCCCATCCCTTCTACAGCTACATCGAGACGGCGGCCCACACCAACCCGGCCGTGATTTCCGGCTACGCCGACCACACCTTCCGCCCGAACGCCGACAGCACTCGCGGCCAGATCGCCAAGATCGTCTACAATGCGCTACATGCGGTGCAGGTGCTGCCGTCCCCGACGCCGGTGCCGCCCAGCGCGACCCCCGTGCCGCCGACCCTGACGCCGACCGTCACCGAAACGCCGACCGTGACGCAGACGCCCACGATCACGCTGACGCCCACGATCACGCCGACGGCGACCAATACGCCGACCGTGACCAACACGCCGACCGTAACCAACACGCCGACGAATACGCCCACCCGCACGCCGACGAATACCCCGACGAACACGCCCACCCGCACGCCGACGAATACGCCGACGCCGACGATCACGCCCACATTCACCGCGACTTCGACGCCGACGAATACCGCCACGCCGCAGCCGCCGCCCTATATCACCGGCTTCCAGCCCACCAGCGTCGAGCAGTATGATACGCAAACCCAGATCTCGATGACCGGCAACTGGTTCGGGCTGGCGCAGGGCGCCGGGTTTGTCGTGGTCAACGGCAAGATCGCCACGGTTGACAGTTGGAGCAATACGCTGGTGATCTTCCGCATTACCGCCGACACCCCGGCCAACGCGACGACCCGCGTGCGCCTGGTGCGCGACGACGGCCTGTTCGTGGACAGTACGGCCTTCACGGTCGGGCCGCGCCAGCACCCGTACATCTTCTCATACTCACCGTCCTGGGTGCGCCAGGGTGACAACCAGACCGTCGTGACCGTCAACGGGCTGCGCTTCGGCACGACCCCAGGCACCATCACTCTGCTCGGCACGTACACAGCCACCGTCGTGACCTGGACCGACATCCAGATCCAGTTCCGCATCGACCCGACCACCCCGCCCGCCGATCCCATCAGCGTGCGGGTCACTTCGCCGCAGAATGGCACCTACAAAGAGTTTGGGCTGTTTGCCGTGCGCCCCTAGCCCGTAGCGCACCGGAAAGAAAGATCGTCTGGCTCGCGCCGAGGCTCCTACCTCGGCGCGAGCCGGTTATTGCCCACGCATACACCGCACTCGGAGACCACGGCTCCGCTGGTTGCTCCCGCCGAGCGTCCGGCGCGTCCTGGGTTGCCGGCAGCGTATACGCCGGAGTATATACAAGAACTACGAAGTAGAGATCA
>JAICKM010000862.1 GCA_025927935.1 Chloroflexia bacterium
ATTGGCACCTGGGCGGGTCCGCCTGGTTGCCGGGTTTCATCGGGCCGTTTCCCTCCACCTCTCTTGATAAGAGCCTGGAATGCTATTCAATTGTGAAGTGCCCGAAAATTATAGCACAGCCGCCCGCGCACTGTCAAGATTCCGGAGACTGATGCGCGCTGACCGGATGGCTCTGCGCCCTGCCTCGACTACCGATACAACAACGCCTGATAGGCCGCCGCATCGGCTTTCGCCAACCGCCGCTTTCCCTGCCGTTTCTCCAGCACGCGCCGATGCCTAAAGGCGTGCATCTTCTCCAGAATCTGGTTGCGTTCGTTTGTGATGCGCGCCAATGCGGATACAAGTTCCTGTTCGGTCATGCTGTATAAGTCGATCCCAAGCGCATCACCATAGCGGGCCAGAGCGTGTGTATAACGCTCCTCCGTCAACCGGCATAGCCGCATGACACAGGATCGCAGCGCCGTGGCCCGCACCGGCAGCGGCAACGCGGCATTTCGCGCCTGACGTGCGGACGAGTTGAAGGACATGATCTTACCCGGAAGCAGATCGCAGAGTTGTGTATGCACCCAGCTTACAACTTCTCTGGTTTTGTGGCATAAAACTCGGTGTAACCACAATGACTACATGCTTTAGGTGCAAGTGGGGAGACGTCCCACAGCCGCCCCCGGCCCTCTACTGCGGTCACGCCAAAGGGGCCGGTAGCCCAAAGTGCGACCCATTTCATCGGCCCACCACATTTCGGACAGCTATTGGCGGGTGCCGATTCGTCCAGGCGTCGTGTCTTTTGATCAGCCAAGCTTGTACTCCGTTCTCGGTACGGCCGTGGTAGTCACCACGCAGGCTATGATGTACTTACCGGCAGGCGTCGCGGATGGCGTCGACGTTGATGCGGCCGCGGATGGTCTGGCGGGAGCCGATGTTGGCGTTGCTGACCACGAGCACAACCTTGCTGACCTGCTCGGCGGGGCGTTCGCGGCAGAACGTCTTGGTCTGGAGGGTGCTCCAGTCCTCGGTGTAGCGGCGGGCGGCGGCGCCGCTGCCCACCGTGATGATGGCCTGCACCCCGGCGCCCGCCTGCCCGGTGACGCCGCGGAGGTCGAAGCGCAACTGGTGGACCAGCTTGCCGTTGTTCGTGCCGTCGTCGATGCGGGCGACCTCATAGTACTCCATGGACGTTTCCTTGAGGTTGACGCGCGCCTGATCGGAGGCCGTGTCCAGCGAGAGCGTGCCGTTGTCGCCCAGGAGGACCGGGCTTTGCGCCAGCGGCCCGATGTGGGCGCCGTGGTCGCGGTACATGTCCACCGGGTCCCAGTTCCAGTTCCAGAGCGCGAACTCCTTGAAGCGGGCGTTCCAGTCGGGCATGGCGTGGAGCGTCTTGATCGGCGCCTGGTGCTCCGATGCTTTGTAGATCTGCCCGATCAACGTGGGATCGCCGCCGGGCCGGTGGGTCAGGTAGAAGGGCCAGATATACGCGCCGTATTGCGCCAGGCCGTCGTCCTCGAACAGGTCGAGCGGCCCCAGCGGGCCGTCGTTATTGCGCGCCCAGCCGCCGTCCTGCAACTGGCTCTGCTCCTGGTCCAGCGTGGGGTAGACCAGGTCCTCGGCCCAGGTCGCCGTGGCCTCGGCCCACCACGCGGAATCGTCGTCGGTTTGCTGGAAGCTGTCCTGGAAGGCATGGAACAACTCATGGGCCGTGGTGCTGCGCAGGGCGTCCCAATCCTCGCTGTCGTTCAGCAGGATGAAGTCAATGCTGGGGCAGGCGGCCGTGCTGTCCTCCGGGATGGTGATGCCCTCCACGGTGTAGTCGTCTCCGCCGCCGGGAATCGATGCGCGGTCGCCGTTGCTGTCCGAGCGGCGGATCTCGCGGTCCGGCGGCACAATGTAGATATCCAGGCGCCCATCGCCGCCGTTCTCGTCCAGTTTGGCGTCCGAGCAGGGCGTGTGGCCCAGCATCGCGGCCTTTTCCTTGTCCCACATGCCGCTGCTGTCGATCTCGGTTGCCAGCTTGGCGGCGCGCTGGCGGCCCTTGTCATTGCTATCCTTGATATACCAGACCCGGATGGGTGTATGCGTGGCGTCTACATAGGCGAAGGACGTGGCCGCGGCGGGCGAGGCCAGGCCCAGGGCGCGCCGGCTCGTCGGCCCGCCGAAGAACTGGGCGTACCAGAAGCTTTGCGGGTTCGTCGGGCGCTGGCGGAAGGGCAGGAAGCGCGCTTTCAGCGCGTCGGGGATCTCCTTCCAGTGGCGGCTCGCCGTCGCCAGGGCGGCGCGCGCCTGGCCCACCCGTGCCCAGAGCGCAGCCCGGTACTGGCTGCCGGCCTGAGCCAGGTTGCCGATCTTCCCCGGCAGGTCCAGCCCCTTAAACGCCGCGGGTATCTGCGCGGGATCCAGGCCGCCGTAGAGCCGGTACAGCCAGGCCGTGGGCCGGTTGAGTAGGCCCGCCGCCTCGGCATCGAGAATCTTGCGCAGGGTGCTGGGCGGGCGGGGGGTTGCCGCGGGCAGGGCAGCGTCGTCGCCGGTGCTTGCCACATTGGCCGGTGGGGCGGGTGCCGCAGGACCCACCAGCATAAACCCACCCGCGATAATCAAGAGCAGCAGGGCGCAGCACAGGACCAGGACCCCGGCCCGGCGGGACCGAACAGAGCGCATGAGAAGGTCTCCTAAACGTGGGGAACGAAAGCACCGGCCCCCAAAGCCGTGCGGCCAGGAGGAGGCTGAGGTAGCAAAGTAGATGCCCCTCTATTGTACGGCTCCCGGCCACGGTTTGTCAACTTACCGATCATTACCGTTGACCTACTCCGCCCGGCGACGCAAGCC
>JAICKM010000028.1 GCA_025927935.1 Chloroflexia bacterium
CGCAGGGCAGGTTGGGCGAAGCCCTCGGCTGGGCGCGGGAGCAGGGCCTCTCCGTGGAGGACGACCTCAGCTACTTACGTGAGTATGAGCACATCACCCTGGCCCGGGTGCTCCTGGCCCAGCATAGGAGCGAGGGGGCCCAGCGCGCCATGCGTGAGGCGCTGGGCCTGCTGGGCCGCCTCCTGCGGGCGGCGGAGGCAGGCGAGCGGACGGGCAGCGTCATCGAGATCCTGGTGCTGCAGGCGCTGGCCCAGCAGACCCAGGGCGACATGGCGGCGGCGCTGCTGGCGCTGGCACGCGCCCTGGCGCTGGCCGAGCCGGCGGGCTACGTCCGCATCTTTGTGGACGAAGGCTCCCCCATGGCGGTCCTGCTGGACGAGGCCGCGAAACACGGTATCGCTCCGCGCTATGTCCGTCGACTCCTGGCCGCTCTGGGGCAGGCGGAGGTCCGCACGCCCGGCAACCAGGTCTTGATCGAGCCACTGAGCGCACGGGAGCTGGAAGTGCTGCGGCTGCTGCGCACCGAATTGACCGGACCGGAAATTGCCCGCCAATTAATGGTGTCTCTGCCCACCATGCGGACGCACACCAATAACATTTACAGCAAGCTCGGCACGAACAACCGCCGGGCGGCCGTTCGCCGGGCGGAGGATCTCGGTTTGTTCTAACGCACCCGCACCCCGCACACACCGCCCCGGCAGGTTGGACGACCAACCTGCCGGGGCTTTTTATTGCCCGCACCGCCTGCCGATTCATAGATCAACGATCAACACATGTGATGATGCGGTCTCATCACATTGGTTTGTATGCTCTGGTGGAAGGCAAGAAGCAAGGCAACCACGAGGAGCTTCAGCCACATGAGGAAAGGCGGAGGCGCAGCATGAGTGAAACAGACACAGCACCTGGGGATCCGAACGAGCCTGGACTGTATGCGATTCGCATCAAGGGCCACCTGGATGCCCGGTGGGCCGCCCGGTTTGAGGGCCTGACCCTGACGCTGGAAGACAACGGCGATACCCTGTTAAGCGGCCCGGTGGTCGATCAGGCCGCGTTGCATGGCTTGCTACGCAAAGTGCGCGATTTAGGGATGCCCCTAATCTCAGTAACCCGTATCAGCCCCGGCCAGGCAGTTGCGTAAGAGGTCAGACACGGAGTTGAGGCCGGCGGCTTAGACCGGCGGCTTAGGAAGGAGATCAGCCCTTGATTAATTTCTAGTGCATGAGGCTTATCGGTACCGGAATTAGTCAGACAGGAGAAAACGATGGCTACCAACGAACGCATGAATTCGGTCAAGCAGACCAGCGCAAATGAAGGAGACCAACCCGTGAACACCAATCGCCAGACGGCAGCTACCGAGGAGAGCAAAATGAAGCTAACCGGTGCGAATCTCATCCGTTGGACCGGGGTATCCACTATGGTGGCAGGGGTCATTTTCGCGGCCATTCAGCCGATCCATCCGGCAGACGTTGTTGCGTCAGTCAACACCAGCGCCTGGGCCATCATCACCGGGTTGAAGACGGCCATGTGCCTCCTCCTCCTGCTCGGCATTGTGGGGCTATACGCCAGGCAAGTGAACAAAGCCGGGTGGCTGGGTCTGGTGGGCTTCCTCGTTTTTGGCCTCTCCTGGGCGATCCAGACGGCCTTTGTGTTCGCCGAATCCTTTATCATGCCGCCGTTGGCGACCTTGGCGCCGGAGTTTGTGGATGGTTTCCTGGGGATCTCCTATGGGCACGCCGGCCAGGTTAACTTCGGCGCCATACCGGCGATATATGGGCTAGTAGTAGGGGGAGGATATATGCTCGGCGGCCTGGTGTTTGGCGTCGCGATGTTCCGGGCCGGCATCCTGCCGCGCTGGGCGACCGGTCTGCTGGCCGCCACCGCCGCCCTGACCCCCCTGGCGGGGCTGGCCCCGCACGCGATCCAGCGGTTAGCGGCAATACCGATGGGCTTGGCTCTGGCCTGCCTGGGCTATGCGCTCTGGTCCGAACGGCGCGCACAAGCCGCGGAGGAGCAAGTCGCGGAACCGGTACCCGGCCAGGGCAGCCCCCAACTGCGCCCAACCGCCGCCGAGTAAGGTCGCTGGACACGGCATGGAGGGGACAAGCGGCGATCTGGCCGCTTGTCCCCTCCGGACCTCGATTGTCACCCGATTACTCACCACCTGGCCCAGTATCTACGAAATGCCCGGTGCCACGCACCCGACACGGCGCACATCTATCCAAGGAGCTGAACATGAAAGCGAATCTCTACGCTGAAGGTCGCGCCCCCGCTGGGCCGCAACCCAACATGGTGGGGAAACCGGCGCCTCCGAAAGCGCCGGCCAAAGCAGGCTCGGCCAAGTGGCTCGTCGCTGCCCTATTCCTGCTTAGCGCCATCCCGCTCACCGCCGGCGCCTTCCGCCTGAGCGAACTGGCCGGCGGCGCGGCCATCACGCCGGCCAACGCCCGGTTCTTCGCCGCGCCGCTGCCGGTGGTGGTGCATATCCTGAGCGCCGCCGTGTATGCCCTCCTGGGCGCGTTCCAGTTTGCCCCGGCTTTCCGGCGGCGCCGGCCCGGCTGGCACCGCGTGGCCGGGCGGCTCCTGGTCGGATGCGGCCTGCTGGTCGGGCTGTCCGCGCTGTGGATGACCGTGTTCTATCCGGGCGCGAACGGCACGAGTCAGCTACTGTATGCCTTGCGGCTCGGGTTTGGGGCCGCCATGATCGGGGCCATCGTCCTCGGCTTTGCCGCGATCCGGCGCGGGGACGTGAAGCGGCACCGCGCCTGGATGATGCGCGCCTACGCGATCGGGCTGGGCGCGGGCACGCAGGTATTGACCCAGGCAGCCGGGGCCATGATCGCCGGTCCGCCGAGTGATTTCAGCCGAGCGCTGCTGATGGGCGCGGGCTGGGTGATCAACCTGGCCGTGGCCGAATGGGCCATCCGCAAGCGGCCGGCCCGGCCCGCCCGCCCGGCATCAGCCGTTGTTTCCTATCGGTAATGAGGTCAGCTGTAGTACAGTGCATTGAGGCGATCTGCCCAGAAAGGAGATCGCAATGATTCGGTGAGGGCCGTCAGGAGTAAACGGGAATCAGGAGAGGCCGGTCTTTTCAGACCGGCCTCTGTGCATAAAGCCAACCAAGTTTTCTGTATGGTGCCCCTGACGGGGAGCGTCTTTGCGATAGGGCCGGTAAGCCGGCCTTCACCAGGGGCCGCGCCTCAATCCGCGGCGATGAATTGCAGGCACGAGGCGTCCGGCACCGCTGTCTGCGCGACGGGGGCGCCTAGGGCGTCCGGGGCCTCCACGACCGGCAGCGTCGAGATGGTATCGCTGTACTGATTGGCGACCAGCAGGAACCGGCCGCCGGGGGCGACAGCGAAGTTGCGCGGCCACTGCCCGCCGCAGGGCCGGATGGCGACCGGCGCCAACTGCCCATCGGCCCCCACGTCAAACACGGCCACGCTGTCATAGCCCCGGTTGGAGACGTAGAGCCGGTCGCCCGCTGGGGTGATGTGGATGTCGGCCACGGTGCTCTCCGGCGCACCGGGCGGGAGCGTGTCGAGGATCTGTCCCGCCTGCAACGCGCCGCGAGTCGCGTCGTAGTCGTACACGGCCACGGTGTTGTCCAGTTCATTGGCCACATACAGCCGCTCACCGTTCGGGTGGAAGGCCATGTGCCGCGGCCCGGCCCCCGGCCGGGTGGCGACCTGCATATGCGCCTGCAACCGGCCCGCCGCCGGGTCAAACGCATACACCGCCAGCGCGTCCAGCCCCAGGTCGGCGACAATGACGAATCGCTCATCGGGCGTGAAGGTCGCCGAGTGGGTGTGCGGCCCCTGCTGGCGCACGGGATGGGGTCCGCTGCCGGTATGGCGCACCAGGTCGCTCATCGCCCCCAGCGCGCCATCCGCCAGGATGGGAAAGACCCCGACGGTACCGCTGGCATAGTTCGAGACCACCAGCCACCGCCCGGTCGAGTGTATCGCCAGATGGCACGGCCAATCCCCGCCGCTGGCCTGCTGATTGATCGCGGTGAGGCCCCACGGCTCGCGCGTGCAGCCGACCGCCCAGACCGCGCCGGGCACGCCCTCCTGTTCCACACTGGTTTCGCTTACGGCGTACAACCACCGCCCGTTAGGATGGAGAGCAATAAAGGACGGATTGGCGATCCCGGCCAAGGACGCGCGCAGCGTCAACGCGCCCGTCGCGGCGTCGAAGGTAAAGGCGTAGATACCGGCCTGCGCCGGAGCGGCATAACTGCCGGCATACAGGACATGCTGGGCTGTGGTCATTGTTTGCTCACCAATCTCCTCATAGGGCGCGGAACGCCGCACCTGCGTTCGCCCGCTGTCACGCGCTGCGGTCCTCGATCTCCCAGGCGTGGTCGAGCACGTGCCAGGCCGAGCGGCGGACGAAATAGCGGGGCGTCCAGCGCACGCCGCCCCGCGGCCCACGCGGTGCAACTTCGCCGTGCGCCGCCGCCGCCAGGCCGTCCAAGATCGCCTGGCGGGTGCGGGCCAGTTCCTCGCGCAAGTTCGCCGTGTCGTCCGGCGCAAGCTTCCCGGCCGTCTGCGCGAGATAGCCGGCGTCCGCGCCCAGCACATGGCGGGTGATCGCTTCCAGGTCCCGGCCCCCGCCACGCGGCCCCTTGCGTAACTCTTTGCCGGCGGCCGCCGTCGCCGCCGCGTCGAAGGCGTGCCAGCACGCCTGTAGCAGCGCCTGCTGGCGCGCAAGCTCGGTGTCATCGACGGGCCGCGTGTCGCTGACCGGCGCGACGACGGGCACACCGAAATCGGTCGTCGCGGTGCCCGCCAGTCGCTCGACCACGGCGAAGGCGGCCAGATCGGCGGGCACCTGAAAGCCGAGTCGCGCCTCGTGCAGCACCTGGGCATAACGCGGCCCATAGTCCAAGAGCGCCTGCAAGGCGGTGCCTTCGTCGTGTCCGCTACGGCACCAACCGGGCCAATCGACGGCGCCGGCCAGCGTGCGCTTTTTGCCCACTTCGAGGTACACGTCGATCTGGTGCGAAGATCGCGCCATCTACTCCTCCACTCGGATGGGCGGCAGGCCGGTTTGCAACCGGCCCGTACACCGCGAAAATAAGCCGGTTTGCAACCGGCTCCGACAAGTCAAAATCACAACGGTCAGGCTAATGCGTCACCCGGTAGGCGAACAGGGTGTTGCCATCCAGCACATAGAGGGTATTGTCCGGGCCGTAGGTCACGCCGCGCGGCGAGGCCGGGCGCGGCCCATCGCCCACAATGTGGGTCAACTGGACATAGTTATGTTTCGTGTTGATCGACACCAGGCCGGTGCTGCAACTCGCCTCCAACCACTCGTCCGATTCGGGCGGATCGGCAAAATAACGGGGCTTGCACGTCAGGTCGTACATATTGCGTAGATTGCCGTCTTTGTCCAGTTTCTGAATCCGGTTGAACGTCTCTGTCGTGTAGACGTTCCCTTGCGGGTCCGCCGCCACCCCGCGCGGGTTGTTCAAGATCGATTCTTTGCCGGTGAGCGTCGCCAACGGCGCGCCGCCGGCCCGCGTATAGTGGAGCACCACGCCGCGGGACTGGTCGGCCACATAAAGCGAATCGTCGCCGCTGAAATAGAGGCCCATACCCAGCACGCTCTTGTCGTCCAGCGCGACTTGCCGGACCACGCGGCCCGCCGGATCCAGCGCCAGGAGCGCCTGGTCGCCGTCGCCGTTATTCAGCACGTTCAGTAGCCCGGCCGGCCCCACGGCCACGCTCCCTGGGTGCGCCCAGGCCATTGGTTGGCCGTCCGGCCCGATGGGCTGCAACTCGGCGTAGGCGCCGGTGGCGACGGTGAGGACGCCCACCGTACCGGGCACGTCAGGCGATCCCGCCGGGCCGAACTGGGCGATGTATACCTTGCCGTCGAGGTAGGCGATGCCGCCGGCGCTATCCAACGGCGCATCGATCACCCAACTGGACAGGTACTCCAGCGTCGTCTTGGCGCGGAGGAAGTCATAGTTGATGATGCCCCAGGCCGTCCCCAGCAGGACCAGGATGCCGAGCGACAGCGCGAGGCGCGCGGTAGCGGGCAGGCGGGTGACTGCCGGTTGCGCCGGGGCAGCGTGCCGCCGGAGCAAGAACACGCCGAGTAGCACGATCAAAATGCAAGTAAGCAGCAGCCACCCGGTCCGCCACGGGTACCAGGCTTCGTCCGGCGTGGCGAAATTGGGCACCAGCGGCGCCAGATCGACTTTCAACGGCGACGCCGGATCGGTTGCCAGCCAACTGAAAATGGCGCTGGTGCCGCCGGAGAACATGGTGCGCGGATCGACGAGCATGACCGCCATGAAGGCGCCGCCGATCAGCGCAAATAGGGCGTACAGCGCCTTATACAGCCGGCTGCGGACCAGCGCCGCCAGGGACATCGCCAGCGGCGCGGCCAGGAGGGGCACGAGTGTGGCGGCGTAGCGCGCCGGCGGTCCCCAGTCCCCGCCCCAGCCGCTGTAGGCGGCAATGAAGATCATATACGGCAGCGACACCAGTGCGATCCAGCCGACCAGGCGGCGATCGGCGGGCCGGCCCGTGCGGAACATGGCGACGACGCCGATCACGGCCAGCAGATAGATCGGCGCGAACGGCAGCAAGCCGAAGCGCTGGCTAAAGAGCAGCCCAAACGCGCCGGTGAGGAACAGGTAGAGTTCGTGGCCCCCCAGCCACGGCCAGTAGATCCAGCCGACCCCGGAGCCTTCCCGCTCATCCGTGCCCGGCATCACGCTGCCGAACAGGAACAGGTGATAAGCGGCCAGCCCCGCGGCGAGCAACAGCACGGGCGCCACGAGCCACAACGCCCGCGGGATGCGCGCGGCGAGCACACGCCAGGTGGTGGTGGCCCGTAACGCGGCCGGCGCCGGACGGTCCGCCGGCGCGAAGCTGCGCCACCACTGGACCAGCGCATACAGCGCCAGCCCCGCGGCAATGGGCGCGCAACGCACGGCCAGCCAGGGGATGTAGCCGATGGCCGCCCCCACCAGCAGCAGCCGGCCCGCTCCGTTGGCCCGCCAGCCCAGGGCCAGCCGGCGCAACGCATAGATGACGGCCAGCCCCGTCGGTAGCTCGGAGAAGATCAGGTACGAGTAGCTCATCAGCGGGCCGCTGAAGGCCAGCGGCGCCCACACCGCGAGAGCGACCCAGCGCTTGCCGGTCGTCTCATAGGCCAGCAGGAAGATATTGGTCGCCAGCAAGGCGCCCACCAGGCACATGAATACCACCGTGGCGGGCCACCACAGCGCGAACCACGAGCCGGCGATCCAGGCGGGCACCAGCAGCACGCCCAGACCGGGCGGGTGGAACGAGTATAACTCCTGGTCCGGGCGCGCACTCGACATGGCAAGCTGGCGTGGCAGCGGATACGGCGCGTCCATGCCCACGAAGTCGGGCGGGTGGGGCGCCAGGCTGTAGAACTTGTCCTCGTCATGGTTCGCGTAGTTGTTGCTCAGTTCGAGGTCGCCATCCTGCACCAGGCTGAGCGTGTCCATCAAATAGAAGGGCTGGTCGCCCGTGGGCGGGCTGCTGTAGCGCAGGATCCGGGGCACGAAGGCCAGGTAAAGGAGAAACGTCAGCAGGCAAAGCAGTATGACCGCGCGGGCCGGCATGGCAAGTGCGGCCAGATCCGCGCCGGCGGGCACCGCGGGCAGCGCTGCCTGGGCCGCCGGCTCAGCGGGCGATGGAGCGGCCAGGGCCGGGGCACGCGCCCGGCGGATGGGGATGGGTCCCGGCTGCTCTCCGGCCGGGCGCGCCGGGGCCGGGGCCGCCGGCACATTCTGCGCGTCGGAAGTATTTACGTGATCTGTCACGCGTGTCCCCTCATCGTGACCCAGCCGTGTGCCGCACCTCTCAGATTTCCCGCCCCCTTACTCCCCGTGCGCTGGCTGCTCGCAGCACCGGCGGACACCGGATTCCCTCCAGGAGCTAGCAACGGTGCTCCTTGCAATATTCTATCCCAAAGGCCCCGGCGCGGCAAGCAGGTAGCGGCCTCAACGATAGCGAATTGCATGGAGGCTGCATCGCAATCCGATACGAACGGCACGGCGGTTGCAATAGCCCTCCGCAGGCGGGCGGGGCGCGCTGGTGCGCGGCGTTCGCTGACCGGGTAGCCGCCATGCTATCGCGGGCGCGGGCACGTTACAGAATAATGCCGGCAGGCGACATCCTGCGCGGGAACGGGCGGCCATGGAGGAGGAGCGAAGCGCTATGGCGTACTTACCTATCGACAATTATGGTGTGATCGGCGATTGTCACACGGTCGCCCTGGTCGGCCTCAACGGATCGATTGACTGGTTATGCTTTCCGGTGTTCGACTCGCCCAGCGTGTTCGGGGCCATTCTGGACGATGAAAAGGGCGGCAGCTTCCAGATTACCCCGCTGGAAGCGGATCTCACCGCGCGGCAAATGTATCTGCCGGAGACCAACGTCCTGGTGACGCGCTTTTTCAGCCCCAACGGCCTGGCGGAGATTACCGATTTTATGCCTATCGAAGACGATAAGCACGCGACCTGGAACCACCGGGTGATCCGGCGGGTACGCATGGTCCACGGCTCGATGCGCTTCCAGATGGTGTGCCGGCCCGCCTTCAACTATGCCCGCAACAAGCACACAGTACGCGCCGACCACGACGGGGTGGTATTTCGCTCCAGCGATCTCAGCCTGGGCCTGGCTAGCGAAACGCCGATCAAGATCGACGGGCCGGCGGCCACCAGCGAGTTTTCCTTATCCGTGGGCCAGAGCACCGTCTTTGTGTTGCACCGGGTCGACGGCGATGAACCGTGCGGGGAATATCTGAAAGAGCAAGAAGTCGAGCAGATTTTCCAGGACACCGTGGAGTTCTGGCACAAGTGGCTGTCCCAGTGTACCTATCAAGGCCGCTGGCGCGAACGCGTCTACCGCTCGGCGCTGGTGCTGAAGCTCTTGACCTTTGCCACCACCGGGGCCATTGTGGCGGCGCCGACCACCAGCCTGCCCGAAACCATCGGCGGCACGCGCAACTGGGACTACCGCTACACCTGGATCCGCGATGCCAGCTTCACCTGCTACGCGCTGCTCAGCCTCGGGTTTCAGGAGGAGGCCGGGCGCTTTATGGGCTGGGTCGAGGCGCGCTGCCGCGAACTGGACCCGAAAAAGGGCGGCCTGCAAATCATGTACGGCATTGACGGGCGGCACGAACTCAAGGAGGAGACGCTGGACCACCTGTCCGGCTACCGCAATTCCCACCCGGTGCGCATTGGCAATGCCGCGTACAAGCAGGTGCAGATGGATATCTACGGCGAACTCATGGACTCCGTCTATCTCTACAACAAGTACGCCCACCCGCTGTCCTATGACCAGTGGACCTATCTGCGCGAGCTAATGGACTGGGTCGCCCACCACTGGCAGACGCCCGACAGTGGCTTGTGGGAAGTGCGCAGCGGCAAAGAGCCGTTTGTTTACTCCCGGTTCATGATCTGGGTTGCCATGGACCGGGCGCTCCGCGTGGCCTTTCAACGCGGCCTGCCGTGCAACGAGGACTTGTGGAAGCAAGTGCGCAACGCGGCCTATGAGGAGGTGATGGCAAAAGGCTGGAGCACGAAACGCCAGGCGTTTGTCCAGTATTATGGCAGCGACTGTCTGGATGCCAGCAACCTGCTGATGCCCATCGTCAAATTTGTCGGCCCCACCGATCCGCGCATGGAGGCGACCATCGACCGCACCCTGGAGGATCTGACCTTTGACGCCCTGGTCTACCGCTATGACGTAACCGGCGGCGCCAAAGACGGGTTGCCCGGCCAGGATGGGACTTTCTGCCTGTGCAGCTTCTGGCTGGTTGAAGCCCTGACGCGGGCCGGGCGCCTGAAAGAGGCCCGGCTGAAGCTGGAGAAGATGTTCAGCTACTCGAATCACCTCGGCCTGTACGCGGAGGAAATCAGCACGACGGGCCAGATGCTGGGCAACTATCCCCAGGCATTCACGCACCTGGGGCTGATCAACGCCGCCATCAACCTGGACCGCGCCTTGAACAAGAGCCAGGCGTGAGGCCCGGCACTACGTGTGCCCGCCCCGCGCCCTCCGGGGTGTAGCCGCGCGATGAATCGCGCTGTACTCGTTGGGCTTTAGCGTGAGCGGCTCCGAACAGCGGCGTATCAGTCGCTGACGCCCGATTGCGCGACGATCCTGGTCGGAGTGACGCGCACCAGCAGTTCGCTATCGACGGCGTTGCGCTGGCCGTAAGCCGCCGCCAGATCCGCGCCCATGTAACGCTGCGCAATGCGCGTGGCCCAGTCGAGCAGATCGGGCGCGTTGCGGGTCAGTTCAGCCGTGCCCTCGATCAGCACGAAGGCGAAAGGTGGCGTCTCATCGTCCGCGCAGAGAGCGACGCGCGGGTCGCGCCGCAGGTGCCGGCCTTTCAGCGTGTCCTCGCCGGTCGTGAAGACCACGGTATCGCCGTCGAGCACGAACCACACCGGGACCACATGCGCCCGCCCATCCGCCCGCACCGTGGCAACCTTCATGGTCCGCGTCCCCGCGGTCAGGAAGCGCCGGCGCTCTTCCGCCGTCATCTGCTGAGCCATGATCATTTCCTCCTCGCCCGGTTCCCACCCGTCCGCCGCCAACCTCGCCTGATCAGCCGCGCCGCCCATAGAGCAATTCCCGTGCGCGCATAATGCGGGCTATGGCAGGGTCACACAGTCATAAAGGTAGTCCCCTTGCGGGAACCGGGTCGTGATCCAGGTGCGGAGCGCCTGGTCCACGGGCCTGCTGTCCCACAGGCTCAACACCGCGCTGGGGTGGCGCGTTAAGGCTTGCAGGGCCGCCCAGGAACCGGGCAACAAACTCGCGCGCACGGGAAAGACGATCCCGGCGCGCCCGGCGCACAGGGCGAGCATGGCGCCCACGTTGTCCGCGCTGTACCCGCCCGCGGGCGGGGCCGTGGTGGTCCAGCCTAACGACAGCATGCCGCGCGGATAGAGCCGCGTACATGCGTCAATAAACACCCCCGGCTCCACCGCAGGGGGTCCGCCGCCCTGCCCCTGCACGATATCCGCGTTCAGCAGCACGGGTTGGGCCAGGCGCGCCGCCCGCAGCGCCGCTAAACACGCGGGAACGACGGACGGGTCTTTGAAATCGAGCTTGATCCCTTTGTCCAGCGTGCGCAGGGTATCGAGCAGCGCGGCAAAGCTGAGATCGCTTTCGGTTGCCGGCGGGTGGGCCAGGATAATCTCGCCGGTGGGCGCCGCGCGCACATCACATTCCAGCATCATCACGGAGGAGGCGCCCGCGCTCTGTAGCCCTGCCCGCGTGTTCACGGCATGGACCCAGGTGATATCAGCCAACCGGGTCACGCCATAACGGGGCGCGAAGTACGCTAGAAGCTCTCGCATGGTGTGATCCTCCCTTGTGGGTAACGGATAGGTCCGGCCGCAGGTGCTTGTCTACTATACGGCTATCCCTCGATCGACTCAACTCGTCCCGTTATTTCGCCGCGGGCCGGCGGAAGTGTTACCCTGCGGGCATAGTGCAGGCCAGTCTTCCGCCGGCTTTACTCCCTGCCCCGCGACCCGGCTCCCAGCCGGAGGGGTTCGCCGCACTCGTCCACTGCGGGCTGTTTTTCACGTTGGGATGGGCGGCGGGTCCTTCCCCCTCCAAATCGCTTTAGCCCAACCGAGATTCAATGCCCGTAGGGCTTGACAAAGCTAGAGAATGATGGTATAGTAACTTCGAGATATATAAAGATATATCTTAGATATTACCCAAGGAGGGATATTATGCGAAACAACAACACAAGACAGCAGCGAGGGCACACAGATGAGTACGACAGGCCAGCCCGCACAGAACATGTGCCCATCGAAACGCACGGGCACGGCCAAAGGAGGGATAGTATGCGAGACACTAGCACAAGACAACAGTTCGGAATGCCGCTCCGCGGCCACGACCGGGGCCGCGGGCACGCCCACGGGCAGGGCCGGCCGGACGAGACAGCGCATGCTCGTATCGAGGCGCACGGACGTGGCCGCTGGAGCGAGCGGGACATAGAAGGAGGACGCGGCTCAGGACCCGGGCACGAAGCGCCGGAAGGCCGGCATGGGCACGAAGGGCATGGCGGCGGCAGAGGTCGCTGGAATCACGCGCGGGGCGAGGGTCGCGAACGGCTAGAACGGGGCATGCTGCGCTATGTGATCCTGGATGTGCTCAGCAACGGGCCGGGGCATGGCTACGAGATCATCAAGCAACTCGATGAGCAAACGCAGGGCCGCTATACGCCGAGCCCCGGCACACTTTACCCAACCTTGCAGTACCTGGAGGACCTGGGCTTCGTGAACTCCAACCAGGACGAGGGCCGCAAGGTTTATAGCCTGACCGCCAGTGGTAAGGCAGAACTTGAGCAGCACTCCGACGTTGTGAGCGGCTTTTGGTCACGCTTCGATGAGCAAAGCGCCACCGGCGCCAACCAACCCGAAGTGAGTTTCCTTCGCGACGCCCTGGACGACCTCAGCAGAACCGTTTGGTCCAGTCTGCGGACGGCGATCGCCGGTGATGATACGGCAACAATCCGTGCCGTGCGCCAAGCGGTAGAACAGTGCCAGAACGAGATCCGCGACATCGTTGCCCAGGCTGGGAGACCGCGGAGCGAGAGCAACCAGCCACAGCAGGGAGAGCAATAGGCTCAGCGGCCGCCCTGCGCCGGAACAGGCAGAACCACTAACAAGGAAAGGAGGAACTGTAACTATGATGATACCATTCAATGAGATTTATTCGATAGCCCGCGAACGTGACAACGAAATCCGCCAGGCAAGGAACCCGGAGTACGGGCAGAGTATGCAACAGCCGGAACTGCGACGAACAATTGCCGACTTCTTGCAGCGCTTGCTGGGCAACAGACCGGCCCCGGCTGACGCCGCCTGGGCACATGGAACTAAGCCCGGCCGTTAGGGTAGAGCCGGCGAAGAGAACTGGGGCGAATCTAGACACCGGCAACCAGCGTATATCGCAGGTCGGTGTCGCTGCATGTATCCGCGGCTACCCGATCCGGCGGCGCCGCCAGGCCCGTACCTCGACACCGGCACTTGCGTCGTTCTGCTCGGCCTCGCGCAAAGTCGTTTGCAGGGTTTTATGGCCCAGACGCCTGCGGATGGTGCCAGGACTCACTCCGTCAGGAACCAACTCGGTTGCGTAGGTATGCCGTAACCGGTGTAGAGTGCGGACAACCCGCGCCCGCGCACAACAGCGCTCCCCATGTTCCTGCACCGATAGGTAACGTAGCGCCCCGCCCTGAGTATTCTTCTCAACTCTTCTTCAGGTATTGGCGCAACGGCACTGCCAACTTCGGATCAGCTTGTTCCCCTTGCCGACCACGTGCAAAATCGCCATATGGCGCATATCACCACCGGTGGTTGTTAAGTTGTATAATAGCGCATCCTACCTCGCGCTGATCAGGCGGCCCGCTATTACCGGCTCATCCTATTATCTACTTCAGGAGGTCATATGTTGAAGCGAGTTCACTGGCTCCTGGCTCTCTGTATCCTGGCGTCTATTGGCCTGGCAGGCACGCCTGCCGTTCACGCACAGTCCGATACCACGACCGTTACGATCCTGCACTTCAGCGACTACCATTCGCACGCCGTCCCGTTCTATTCCGAAGGCGCACCCAACCAGGGCGGGATTGCCCGCGGCATCGCCTACTTGAAGGCGCAGCGGCAGAGCAATCCGAACGTGCTGGTGCTCGACGGCGGCGATATGGTCAACAAAGGCAGCCCTACCTGGAGCGATGAATATCAGTGCGCCGAATGGCCCTGGTTGAACGGCATTGTCGATGCCATGGCCCTCGGCAACCACGAGTTTGATTACGGGCAGGACGTCTTCAAGGCGTGCCAGGCGGGCATCAATTACCCCATCCTCAGCGCCAACTATCTGGGTGCGGACGGCAAGCCACTGCTGACGGCGGACGGCAAGACATATATGGTGAAGGATATCGGCGGCGTCAAGATCGGCCTGTTCGCGCTGGCCGGCAGCGATTTCAACACGCTCGTGCCCGCGGCCAGCCGCGCGCCGGGCGCGACCTTTGCCGATCGCATCGCCACGGCCAAGCAAATTGTCGACACGCTGCGCAACACCGAGAAGGTCAACGCGGTCGTCTTCTTTGGGCATGAGTTGCGCGAAGACGATTACGCGCTGGCGCAGGCGGTCCCCGGCATCGATCTGATCCTGGGCACGCACTCCCACTACAAGAGCGAGTTGGTCACGATCCCCAACACCAAGACTTACTTCATCTCGCCGTTCCAGTACCTGACCTATATCTCCAACGTGCAACTCACCTTCACCGGCGGCCAACTCAGCGGGGTGAGCGGCCGGCTGGTGAAGATGGACGCGCAGCAGCCCGAAGATCCGCAGATCGCGGCCCAGGTCGCCAAGATGCAGACCGACCTGGAGGCCAAGCACCCCGACCGCTTCAAAGTGCTGGGCACGGCGGCCGTCGAGATGAGCGTGGACAACGTGTCGGACGACGAGACGGGACTGGGCAACTGGTCCATGGAAGCGGTGCGCGCGGCAGCGGGCGTTAATGCCTTCTTCTCCACGTCGTCGTCCTTCCGCGCCTCGATCCCGCCGGGGCCGATCACCGTCGAGACCTTCTACACGGCCATTCCGTACAAGAACAGTGTCGTCACCGCCGATATGACCGGGCAGCAACTAACCGATCTGCTGAACGTCATGATTTCGAAGCGCGGCTCGGACAGCTTCTGTCAGGAGAGCGGCGTGCGCTTCATGATCCAGGACGGCAAGGCGACCAATATCGAGGTGCTGCGCGATCCGGCCAACCCGGCGGCAGGCTACGCCCCGCTGGACCCGACCATGACCTACAAGATCGGGGCGACCAACTTCATGACCGGCGTCTCGGCGATATATAAGCCGGTCTTCGCCGCGGCGGCCAACGTAACCGATACGAAGGTGGACATCGGCACGCTGTTGACCAACACGATCCAGTCCGCCGGCACGGTCACCACGGCGCTGGACGGGCGCATGGGCACGGCTGCGCCGGGCGGCGGGACCACGCCGGGTATGCCGCGCACCGGCAACCGCCCGGCGCCGGACGGCGCGGGAGTCCTGCTCCTGGCCGCCCTGGGTCTGCTGGCGGTGGGCCTGCTCGTGCGCCGCCGCTCTCCGGCGCAGCTCCGCCGGGCATAAGTGGAGCATAAGACACAGGAGTAAGATCGACGATTAGTAGCAAGCGGATCAGTCCCGTTCGCGCGGGACTGATCCGCCCTTCTCCGGTCCAAGATCGGTGTTCTGGCTAGTCCAATTCTCATTGTTTTCTAATAATTTCTAATAAAATCTTAATATTGCTCGGCTAGACTATTTACAGGGCTTTTGCATTCGCACAGTCCTTGACCCTGGGACCCTTGCGGGCCTGGGCGCGGCGCCGCTACCTGTGCCACCCCCTTGCCGCCCCAGTACAGGAGGCAGTGGCCTCCCGGATCACGCCCGCGGCCCCGACAACCACTGCTTGCGGCAACCGGCACACCGGAACCGATTACCGCGAGCGACCGGACCGTCCGCGGAGCAGCCTGCTGTTATTTATACGGTGCTCCGGCGATCGGTTAGCCCCTGGTCGATCCCGCGCGCCCGGCCCCACTGCCCGCGCATTACCGCGGGCCACCGGAAGCGGCGAACCAGCGCCTGGTGACAAACGATCAATTAAGTGGTACACTAAGCATATCGCCGCTATCAGCAGGCCAGACAATGCATAACGACCACACTCGCCGGTAAGCCCTTCCTCCCCGGCGGTGGGTCGCTAAAAAAGGAACCACCCATGAAAAACAAAATAACTCCTCGTCGCCGCGCCCTGCGCCTCGCGACGCTCCTGGTGACCCTGGCCGTCGCGCTACTCGCCTGGCCGGCGGGCGGCCCCGCGTTCGCCGCCCATTCTCGCGGGGCGCCCGGTGCGCCGCTGGAGTCGGTCGTCGTCTCGCCGCCGGTCGTGCCGCGGGTCAACGTGGCGATCCAGGTCGGCCACTGGAAGGAGAACGAGCTACCCGATGTCCTGGCCCGCCTGCGCGGCTCGACGGGCACCAGCGGTGGGGGCCGGACGGAGGTCAGCCTGAACCTGGACATCGCCCAACGGGTGGCCGCGCAGTTGCGCGCCGAGGGCCGCACCGTCGAGATCCTGCCGGCGACCATCCCGACGGGCTACGAGGCCGATCTGTTCGTCGCCCTGCACGCCGATGGTAACAGCAGCGGCGCCGCGCGGGGCTACAAAGTCTCGACCCGCTGGACCTCGGCGGTCGCCGCGCTGGATGCCACACTGGTGGACTCGCTGGATAGCGCCTACGGCGCGGTCACGGGGATGCCGCACGACTCGAGTATCACGCGGGCCATGCGCGGCTATTATGCCTACAGCACCTATCGCGGGGAATCCTATCGCCTGGGCGGCACCACTCCCGCCGCGATCATCGAGATGGGCTTCATGAGCAACGCGGCGGATCGCGCGGTAATGTTCAACCGGCCCAATGTCGTCGCCGCGGGGATCGTGGCCGGGATCGATCGCTACTATGGATCGCTGGCGGCAGCGCGCCGGCTACAGGCGCAGGCCGAGCAGCAGGCCGCCACCAGCGAGACGCACCGCAGCGCGGTGGCGTTGTACGACGGCGTCAACATCCGCAGCAGCCAGAGCAGCAGCGCGCGCAAAGTCGCGGTCGCCGATTTTGGGCAGAGCTTCCCGGTGCTTGACTTGAGCCGCAGCAACCGGCCCGCGAACGGCACGTTTGACCCGCGGCGCGGCACCACGCTGGCGAGCGGCGCGGGCTGGTATAACGTCGCGGTGTCAGGCTCCACTAGCGGGTATATCAGCCGGGATGTGGTCGTGGTGCAGCAGAGCCAACCGAGCCGATGATGCCGGCGTAGCCGAAGCCCACGGCGGGAACCGCCGGGCGCTAGCCCTTAGCGCCCGGCTTCCGCCGCCACCGGAGCTTCGGGGCGCGCGGCGGCGGGCGCGGCAAGCGGCAGGCTGATGGTGAAGCATGTACCCGCGCCCGGCGTCGACTCCACGGCAATTTCGCCGCCGTGCGCGGTGACGATAGTCTGCACAATCGCCAGCCCCAGACCGCTGTTGCCGGTGGTCCGCGTGCGCGAGGTATCGCCGCGGTAGAAGCGCTCAAAAATGTGCGCGAGATCCTCCGCCGGGATGCCCACCCCCGTATCCCGCACCTCGATGCGGGCCACCGCGCCGTCCACCCGGCCCCGTAAGGCGACCTCGCCCCCCGCCGGGGTATAGCGCAGGGCGTTATCGAGCAGGTTGAGCAGCACCTGTTTCAGTTGCCCGGCATCCCCCATGACCCACAGCGGCCCGGCGCACTCCTGGCTGAGGCGCACCTCGCGCCCTTCCGCCAGCGCCGCCATCTGATCGGCGGCGGCCTGCAACGTCGTACAGGCGTCCATGCGGGTGCGGCGAGCCGGGGGGGCCGCACTACTGTCCACGCTGTCGAGGCGCGAGAGGGTCAGCAGGTCGTTCACCAGCCGGGTCAGCCGCTCCAATTCGCTGTTGATCGCTCCGGCCGCTTGCTCGATCACGCGCTGATCGTTGCCGTGCGCCCCGATCACCAGGATCTCAGCCAGCCCTTTCAGCGAAGTCAGCGGTGTGCGCAATTCGTGCGAGGCGTCGGCGACAAAGCGCCGCTGGGCTTCGAGCGTGGTCACCAGCCGGCTCACCATCACATCGAAGGCTTTGCCCAGCCGGGCCACCTCGTTGCGACCGGGCGGCAGTTGCAGCCGGCGTTGCAGGTCGCCGCCCGCGATGGCATCGGCCGTATCGGCCACCTGGTCTAGCGGGCGCAGCACGGCGCGCGTAAAGGCCAGCCCCAGCACCACGCCCGCCAGCGAGCCGCCCAGCACGCCCAACAGCAGGTATGTTCGAAGCTGGTTCAGGGTGGAAATTACGCCGGCCAGCGAAGCCGATTGCTCCAATAGCAGCGTACCGCCGGGGGCGGATCCCGGCCCCGAGTCGGGCGCCGGATGGTCCATGGGTACGGGCATCAAGACGACCACTTGCCGGCTCCCGTCGGCCCGCGTGACAGTCCACGGGGCGAGCGGCTTGCCCGCCAGTACGTCAGCGATTTGCTGCGGAGTCACGGGATCTACGACCACGGCACTGTCATCTACTAGACCATCAGTAGCGCTACGCACCTGCCCCTGGCTATCAAGCACCGCCACGGTGACATCGGTGCCGGTGAGCTGGGTCGCCAGCAATTGGGTTTGCGATACAATCACGGCAGGTGGGACGCCGCTAGGATAGTCTCGCGTGGAGTTCTGTGGATTCTCAGAGCCTGTGAACCCTCCGCGCGCCTTATTCGGTTGCTGGTGGTTGGGCGGCTCTGGGCCGCGCTGAGCGGCGAGCACCAGCCGGTTCGCAACATCATCGACCAGGAAGCTTTCCTGGTTGGTATAGACCAGCACCCCAACCAGCGTGAGCGTGACGATAAGCAGCACGATGTAAAGTGCGCTCAACTGCCAGCCGAGGGGGATGCTCCACAGGAGCCGGCGCCCCGGCCCCAGAGCCGCCGGCTTCCGACCGGGTGCCGCAGACGTGCTCATGCTGCCGGCTCCAGACTATAGCCGACGCCGCGCACGCTGCGGATCAGGTTGCGCTCCTCGTCGCCCAGCTTCTCGCGCAGGTAGCGCACGTATACGTCCACAACGTTGCTGTCGCCCACATAGTCATAGCCCCACACCCGGTTGACGATGGCCTCGCGTGAAAAGACCTGCCGGGGGTGGGCCAGCAGCAGTTCCAACAGGTCGAACTCGCGGGGGGTCAACTCCACCTGCCGCTCGCCCCGCGTGACCTTGCGCGTCAGCCGGTCCAGCGTCACGTCGCCCACGCGCAATGTGCTTTGCAGGTTGATGCCCTTGCGGCGCAGGATGGCCCGCATGCGCGCCAGCAACACGGGCAGCGTGAACGGCTTGACCAGGTAATCGTCGGCGCCGCTGTCGAGACCGGCCACCTGGTCCTGGTCGGCGCCGCGCGCCGTGAGCATGAGGATGCCCACATCGCCGGTGGCGCGCAGGCGGCGGCAGACCTCGATGCCGTCCAACTGCGGCAGCATGATGTCGAGAATGACCAGGTCGGGCTTGATGCGGGCGGCCTGCTGGATGGCCTCCATGCCGGTGCGCGCCACGCTGACCTCGAACTTCTCGTAGCTGAGGGCGATGCTCAGCATCTGCACAATCAGCGGCTCGTCGTCCACCACCAGCACGCGCACCAGGCGCTCGCCGTCATTGATCCCTGTCACCATCGACTCGCCGGTAGTCACTTCACGTCTCCTTCTCTTCCCCGCCCTGTCCAATCCGTACAAGGCTGTCACTACGCGGGCCGGGTGCAATGGGTCCCTGTATATTCAACGTTACACCACCATTGTAGTGCCGCCAGGTTAGAGAAAAGCGGCGGAAAAATTAGAAATTGCTGAGAATCGCCCCGCCCCCCGGAGTCCCGATTTTAATCGGGCCGGCGGCCACAGCGCCCATCCGGCCCGCGCCGCCCCCCGTGCCCCAAACCAGTCCCGACAACGCGAAATCACCGGGACCGCGAACCGCCGCCGCGCCGCCCAGCAGGACATAGC
>JAICKM010000902.1 GCA_025927935.1 Chloroflexia bacterium
GCCCGCGAACGGGTTGAGCGCCTGCCACCAGGGGCGGGCGGGCGCCGCCGCGGGCCGTAGATCCCGCGCGGGGGGCGGCGCCGGGCTTGCCGCCGGCGGGGCGGGGGCAGGGGCGGGGGCCTCGTTCAGCATGCTGAGGAAGCGCTCGCGGTGCCCCGCCGGCTCCAGCGGCACGTCGAGGCTAAACGCCAGGGCCGGGACGATCTCCTCAAACTCGGCCAGTTCCGCCCGGCACGTCGCGCAGGTGGGCAGATGGGCCTCCAGTTCCGCAGCTTCCTCCGGGTCGAGTGCGCCCAGGGCATACGCCGCGAGCTGCTCCCGGAAGAGGTCGTCGCTGCCGTTCATGCTTGGGTTCATCCGAAACCCATGTCCTTTCCCCATCCGCGGGTTTCCAGTGCTGCGCGCAACTTGATCATCCCCGTGCGGATGCGTGTTTTCACTGTCCCCAGCGGCTCTTGCAAATACTGGGCGATCTCCGATTGGCTCATGCCGCCGAAATAAGCCAGTTCCAGCACGGCCCGTTGCTGGCTGGTCAGCTCGGCCAGGGCGGCGCGCACCACTTGCTGCGCCTCGGCCTGGTCCGCCAGATCTTCAACACTCGACTGCCCCGCGTCGCGGTCGGCAGGTTCCGGGGTCAGGCCCGGCTCCTCTTCATTGTGCGCATCGCCCAGCGGGCGGGTACGGCCCTGCCGGCGCAGATAGTTGCTGGCGTTGTTGTGGACGGTGGTCAGAAACCAGTAGATGAAGACGCCGCGCCGAGCATCGTACAGATCCGGCTTTTGCCAGAGCTTGAGAAACTGGTCATGAACGCAGTCTTCGGCGGCCCCGGCTTCGCCCAGCATGCGGAAGGCAACCGCATAGGCGCGCCGAAAATGGCGATCATAAAGCTGCTGCAACGCACCGGCATTCCGTGTGCGCACAGATGCCATCAACTCCGTATCGCTTAACGCGGTATCGCTGGGGAGTGTGGCCGGGTCTCGACTATCCAATTGGGCCTTCTCCGAATATCGTGCTTGCACTTCCACCCGCCTCCCGGCGGTGGCCCGGTGTGCATCCTGATAGGTGGGGCCGGCCAGGCATCCTGGCGGCGAATAGGTGCAAAGCATGAAGCGTGCCCATCCTTCCAGTCAACGTTATGCGGCTGTGCGCGGTTTGCGGGCGAAGCGACTCAGTTGCAGCCCGAGTTCATACAGCAGGAACAGCGGCACGGCGACGAGCGCCTGGTTGATCGGATCGGGCGTCGGTGTGATAATGGCCGCGACGACGAATGACAGCAAAAAGGCATACTTGCGGAAGCGAGCCAGGCGGCTATAGGTGGCGATGCCCAGTTTCGCCAGCATGAATATAAACACCGGCAACTCGAAGGCCGCGCCGACCGCCAGGATGAAATTGCTCACAAAGCCGATGAACTTGGTCAGGGAGATCTGCTTCAAGATGCGCGGATCGCCGAACCCCAGCAAGAAGTGCAGCGCCGACGGCAAAATGACGAAATAGCAGAACAGCGCGCCGGTCACGAAACAGAGGACCACAAAGGGCAGGCTCAGATAGAGCGCGCGTTGTTCGCCGCGCGTCAGCCCCGGCGCCAGGAAGCGCAGCAACTGGTAGACCAGCACGGGCATCGCCAAGCCCAGCCCGGCGGTAAAGGCCACCTTGAAATAGGTGGCGAAGGTCTCGGTCGGGTCGAGCGCCTGGATCACGTGGTTGCCCGCCAGGTCGAGCAACAGGCTCATAATGACATTGATAAACACGAAGGCCAGAGTCGTGGTAACGACCACGGCCAGCGTACAGCGGATCAGCCGGTCGCGCAATTCCTCCAGGTGTTCGACCAGCGACATAGTCGCGCCGGGGCCGTAGCTCTTGCCGGGCGGGACCACCCTGCGCTTCCAGGTAAGCACACTCATCACACTACTCCTCTCGCCACCACCCGGCCACGATGCGCCGGAACGGAGAACGGGCGCCCGTGGCTGGGGCCGGCAGCCACGGGCGGCGCCGCATTAGACCGCGGTATCTTTAGCGGTGTCTTTATTGGTCGCTTCCTCGGTGGCGCTGCGGAACTCGCGGATGCTCTTGCCCATGGCCGCGCCGACTTCCGGCAGTTTGCCCGCGCCGAAAATGATGATCACAATGCCCATGATGAGCAACAGCTCGGGGGCGCCTAATCCAAACATGGTCTTTCTCCTCTCGATACAGCCTCCGTTTAGGAGGCGCGTTGTTCGTCAATAGCGACCGCCTCTGTGGCGGGCGAGGTCGCCGGTTCTACGGTCCGGCTGCTGTAGGCCAGCAGCCCGCTTACGCGCTCATCCTGCCGCTCGGCGGGGTGTGGCACCCGGACCTGCGCGGTGGTAGATGGCGGGGCCGGCTCAAAGGTCATCACGCTGCGCAGCGAATCGGTCTGCGCTTTGAACTCGCCGATGGTGCGGCCCAGGTTGCGCCCGATTTCCGGCAGCTTCTGCGGTCCCACGATAATCAGCGCCAGGACCAGGATGATCAGCATCTCGCCCGGTCCCATACCAAAGATTTCCATTGTCAACCCTCCCAGGGGTGGGCAGTCCCGGAGCCGGAGCGGAGCCAGGCGAGGATCGCCCGCTCCGGCTCCGGCAGGCCGGGATGCGCGCCGGTTAGCGGCCCATCATGTCGTGGAAGAGCTGCTCGGCGCC
>JAICKM010000353.1 GCA_025927935.1 Chloroflexia bacterium
CACGGCTACGACAGCGACCGCGGGCGGGCCGCCCTGCGCCGCATGAACCGCCAGCACGGCCGCTACCCCATCCCCAACGAGGAGTTCCTCTACGTGCTCTCCACGTTTGTCTTCGAGCCGATCCGCTGGAACGCGCGCTTCGGCTGGCGGCCCATGGTGGCGAAGGAAAAGCTGGCGACGTTCTACTACTGGCGGGCCATCGGCCGCTTCATGAACATCAAGGATATCCCCGACGACTACGAGACGCTGGAGCGCTACAACGTCGAGTACGAGCGCGCCCGGTTCGAGTACGCGCCGGTGAACGAGGCGCTGGCCGTGCGCACCGAGCAGATGTTCCTGAGCTGGTATCTGCCGCGCCCGCTGATCGCCCTGGGCGCCCCGGCTATGCACGCGCTGATGGACCCGGCCATGTTGCGCGCCCTGGGCCGGCCCGACCCCGGTCCCGGCCTGCGCCGCCTGGTCGCCGGCGCCATGCGCACGCGCGCCCGCCTCCTGCGCCTCTTCCCGGAGCGCCGCAAACCCAACCTGTTCACCGCCCGCCCCAACCGCACCTACCCGCGCGGCTACCGGCTCGAAGAACTCGGCCCTACCCCGTAGGTTCGTAGAGGCGCGATTGATCGCGCCTGCCGCCTTACCCTAATGTCCGCAGGCAAGCGTACCGTGGCCCAGTGCCTGCCCTGGCTTACCTCTGGGCGGTTACGGGCGGCGGGGTTAGCCCATCCTCGATAGCTGCCCAGCGGGTCAGGGTGGCAAAGGCAGCATTTCGGACTTCAAAGTTATCGATACGCAGCAGCGTGCCAAGACGCTGGCGCGTTGCGGGATCTGGTGGAGCGTTACCTAATGCCTCAATTGCCTTAGCGCGGTCGTAAAGATCTGGTGTATTAAGCAGAGACAGGACCACGGTATGTACCTGTGGCTCCTTGACAGTTTCGCACAGGGCCAAGGCGGCAGCGAGGATTACATCGGGTTCGCGATCAGTCAACAAGGGCAGCAGGGCCGTTTGCACCTCTGGTTCCCCAGCTACTTCACGTAGCGCTATGGCGGTACTCCATCGCACATTAGGATCAGGGTCGGCCAACAGGGGCAGCAGGGCCGCTTGCATCTCTGGTTCCCCAGCTACTGTTTGCAATGTGCTGGCCGTGCTGGATCGCACATAGGGGTCAGGGTCGGCCAACAGGGGCAGCAGGGCCGCTCGCATCTCTGGTTCCCCAGCTACTAAGCTCAGTGTTGAAGTGACGCACCCACGCATATCAGGATTAGGGTCGCCCAACAAGGGCAACAGGGCTGCTTGCACCTCCAATCGTCCCGCGACATCATGTAAGGCTAAAGCAGTATTTCTGCGTACATTAGGATCTGGATCGGCCAACAGGGGCAGCAGAGCGGCTTGCACTCCCGGCTCCCTAACTGCTAGACCCAAGGAGAAGACAGTATTTCCACGCACGATAGGGTCAGGATCGGTTAACAATGGGAGCAGGGCCGTTTGCACCTTCGGCTCCCCGACTACCCTATGTAGAGCACCTGCCGTGCTCCGGCGCACTATAGGGATAGGATCGGCCAACAAGGGCAGCAGGGCCGCTTGCACCTTCGGCTCTGCGGCTACCGCGCCTAGCGCCGAAGCAGCGTCCCCATGCACATGGGGGTCAGGATGGGCCAACAAGGGCAGCAGGGCCGCTTGCACCTTCGGCTCTCCGGCCACCGTGCGGAGGGTGCTGGCGGTGTTACTGCGCACAGTGGGATCAGGATCAGCCAACAAAGGCAGCAGGGCGGCTTGTACCGTCGGCTCCCCGACTACCATACTTAAACGCCAGATTTCCCGTTTCGCACCGATCATCTCCCCGAACCATCCCAGGATGGCGGCCCGTAACGGCGTGCTCAGCAAATCGCGCAAAATGGCCCCTGTGCTCTCTTGTAGCGCCGTAACTTCTGTTTCGCGCCAGAGCTCGAACAGGCGGCGGGCAATGGGCAGGGCGGCGGGGAGCGGCACACCGGGGTCGTCGGCGAGCACCCGGCCCGCGAGCAGCAGGTTGCGGTGCAGGTAGCGCTCGTATGGGTCTTTGCGTTTCAGGATGGTTTTGGCGACCAGTTCGGTGGCGTCCTCCGTGGCGCCGGTCTCGCTGCCCAGGTAGGCGATGGCGAGGCGGATCACCTCCGTCCAGCGGGGGTCGGGGGCGCGGCGGGCGATCTCGGCGGCCATCTGGCGCGGGCGGCGGGCGATCTCCCGGGCGGCGAAGTACTCCTGGAACGTCTGGTGGCTGAAGCCCCACTGCCCGGCGCCCTTTTCCGCCAGCAGGCCCACGTCTTTGCTCAGCACCTCCAGGAAGCGGTTGACGCGCGGCAGCGGGTCCTCGTCGGGCCGGGCGGCGCGCTCCACGCGGGCCAGCACCTGGGCCACCTCGTCGCGGCTCGCCACGCCTTCCGGCTTCTGGTCGTGCATCCAGTAGGCCAGCGGCCCGATTTGCTGGAGCACTTCCAGTTCGTCGTGGGCGCTGCCCACCGGGATGCCGGCCAGGTTGCGGGCGCGATGCCAGTCGGCGATCAGCGTGCGGGCCACGTAGCCGTAGAGTTTGACGCGGCGGCGGGGCAGTTCGGCGTTGCCGGCGAAGAAGAGCAGGGCCAGCAGCGTCAGAGTCAGCGGATTGTCGGCCAACTTGGCGACGCCAGGATTGGTGCGGATAATCTCCAACAGCCGGTCCGCTGTCTGCCGGGCTTCCACGCCCAGGGGTGGCCGTCCCGCGAAGAAGGCCGCGTACCAGTTGTGGACGAAGGCGGCGATCTGGTCCTCCTGCAGCCGCTCGATGGTCGCCTCCTGGTAGTCGCGCAGCGCCAGGGGCACGTAGCCGGTGATGCGGCTGGTGGCGATCAGGCGGTTGCCGCCCAGGTTCGGGGCCAGGGCCGTCACCATATCGCTCACCTGCCCGCGCAGATCGCCCGGTACCTCGTCCAGCCCGTCGAGCAGGTAGACGAGTTGCCCCGCGCCCCGCTGGTAGTCGAACAGGGGCTGCAAGCCAGGCGCGTCGCGCGCCGCGTAGTAGCGGGCGGCAAACTCGATAATGCTCAGGCTCGGCTCATCGCGCAAGTCCTGGGCATACGCGGCCAGCGGCACGAGCAGCGGCAGCGGCCCATCCTCGGCGGCCAGCAGTTCCAGCGCGTACCGCTTCAGCGCGGTGGACTTGCCCGACCCCGGATCGCCAAGGATGACCAGCACTGGGGCGCTGGCGACCAGCGGGTCCAACTCGACATGCTCGCGTGGAGCGGGTGCGTGATATAAACTGTTCCTCACATGTTTCGGTAGCGTCGATGGATTCGGTTCCGTCTCGTCCACAGGCACGGATGCCGGCGGTGTCGGGCCGGTTTTGCCCTTGGCGTAATCCCGATCACTACCGAAAACATCGCCAAATACCCCCCGCACCTCGGTCGCCTCGACCATTACATTTACGTCGACCGGGCGGTGCGTGACTACCCAGGCGCGCAAGGGCACGTAAATCGCCTGGAGGCGCGGCGGGTTGGCGTGGAGGCCAGCGTGTTCCTCGCGGACGGTGCCGCGCAGATCGGCCCGTTCGTAGCGGGCGTACAGGTAGTCTTTGTAACGCTTCCGGAGGGCAGGCGCCGGGGCCTCCTGTGGGCTGGCGGCGACGGACGCAACAGCAGGGCGGGCGTCTTGCGGGTTCGGCACCTGGGCATCGCGCAGCACGATGGTGCCCTGGTGTGAGCCGCCCCGCACCGGCGGGTGCAACTGTTCGTGCTTGCGCAGCCCCCGATCGAGCCGCCCAAACAACGACTCGATATCCACCTGGCCGCGGTTCTCCCGGAACTCTTGCAGCGCGTAGTAGGTGAACGCGCCGTGCTCCAACTCCGACAACTCCCAGGCCACCTGTGATCCGGCGCAAGCAGTCAACACCACACGTCCGCGCGAATAGGACTTTTGTGCATCCGCCAGGAACGCCGGATCGGCAGGTATTGCTCCGCCGCGCATCCCCGCCGCATGGCCGCTGTGGCAGCAATCGATGAGTGCGACGGCGCGCTCGATCTTTTTCGAACTCAACGCGGTTTCTAGGAGTTCATGGTAGGAGATGCCGTTGATGTTGAGCCGGGTGGGATCTGCATCGACTGGCAGCAGGTAAGCTGTGTCGTCCTCCGCATCACCATGGCCGGAAAAATGGAACAGGAGCAAGCCATCCCGACCAGCGACGATGCGCTGTTTTGTGATGGTGTCCAAAATCGCGGCGCGGGTGGCGGCGGGACCGAGCAGCACTTGCACGTCGTAGCCAGCCTGGCGCAGCGCCTCGGCCATTTCGGCGGCGTCGTCTTCCGCGTAGCTCAGGCGCTGCAACCCGGCCCGCTGTCGCTGTTTGGCGTTTATGCCCCTCGGGAACTTGTCGTAGTTGATGCCCACGACGACGGCGGTGCGCTGGCCCATCGGCATCCTCTCCTGTTTTGTCACAGTATACCGCATGGGCGAGTCACCTGCCAGCAGGCCGGGGCAAGTATTCGTGTATCCGCGCCCTGGCGCATCAGCCGTCCCGTGCGGACTCCTCCAGCCGGCCGAGGGCGGCGAGGGGCTGGGCGAGCAGGGCGGCCGGATCGGCGGCGGCGGCGTAGGCGGGGGTGAAGGTCCAGGTGTGGGGCGGGTAGCGCAGGGTGACGGTGGGGCCGGGGGCGACGGTCAGGCGGCCGTTGCCGAGGGTGGCGCCGGTGGCGCCTTGCAGCGCGTCGGCCAGGCAGCCGTCGTCGCCCACCTGCACGGTCAGATGCGGGTGGCGGGCGGAGCAGCCCCAGGCCAGGAGCGCCGCGGCCAGCAGCGCGACGCCCACGGCGGCCCCGGCGCACCACTCGCCGTGGAAGTTGGTCGCGGCGCGCGCCAGATCGTCGCGCAGATCGGGCGGCGGGGCGGCGAAGTCGCGGCTGGTGCGCGCGGCGAACACGACGTCGATGGCGGGGGAGTAGCGCTTGAGATCGACCACCGGCGTGCCGTCGAGGAAGTCGAGCCGGTCTAGATCGAGCCGCCCGGCGGGCAGATCGGCGGCGTGCAGGCGGGCCACGGTGCAGCCGATGGGGTTGGGCCGCATCTGCGAGCGCAGGCCGAACACGCCGCGCAAGGGCGCGCCGGGCGGGGCGTGGCGGCCCGCCGCCTGGAGCCGGTCGCGCTCGGCCAGGTGCAGCCAGGCCAGCACGATCAGGTGGCTGTTGCTGGCGATGTCCACCAGCCCGGCGCGATAGGCGGGGAAAACCTCGACGGTGGCGGGCACGCCGCCGCCGGGCATGGCGCCGCGCTCGCGCACGGGGCTGCGCACGACGCCGATGGGCCGCAGCATCACCGGCGCGGCCTGCTCCTCCGCGTCCATCGCGCCTCCTGGCGCCGCCCGCCTCGCGCCACTACCAGGCTCCTTTGTCATGCTGAACGCAGTGAAGCATCTCGTCTTACACCGAGACGAGACTCTTCGCTGCGCTCCGAGTGACACGTACCACTGGAAGCGGTACTAGCGCGGACGGCGGGCGATAAAGTTGGTCGCGGGCACGCTGCCCTCGGCCACGGGCGGGCGCATGAGCGCGGTGGGCAACCGGCGGAGGCTGCGCGGCGTCCCGGCCAGCGAGTACGCTTCGGGGACCGATTGCACCCGCGCAAACCCCGCCGCGGCCAGCAGCCCCGGCAGATCGTTGGCGAGGCCGGCATGCGCGCCCAGGCGGGTCAATGCGGCCTCGACCAGGCTGCCCGGCGCGGGTCCCGCCGCAGGCAGCAGCACCCGCACGATCCCGGCGCGCGGCTCGCGCAGCCAGAGCGTGCCGCCGGGGGCCAGCGCCCCAAAGGCCAGTTCCAGCACGCGGGCCGGATATTTGATATACGACAGCGGCACGGCGCCATACACCAGGTCGAAGGGACCGGGCGGCAACTCGGCCTGCATGTCGCCGGTGATGAATTCGGTGGGGGCCGGGCCGGCGGGCGTGGTCTGCCGGGCCTGCTCCAGCGCGGCGGCATCGCGGTCGATGCCCACCAGGGCCGCCCGCGGCCAGACCTGGCGCAGGACCTGGGCTACCTGCCCGGCCCCGCAGCCCAGGACGAGCATACGGCGGACCCGCCGCCCGACGAGGCGCCGGGCGTTGGTTTGGATATACTGGGTAAAGAGGAACGGCGGTGCCGTCAACTCTGCGCTCTCCGGCGCTGGCTGATCGACTACTTGCAGGCTGTCGTCCACCGGGCGGCGGGGTGGCGGCAGGCCCATACGGGAATATGCTGCTTCGTCAAGCATCGAAAGGTCCCTTCATACTGTCCCCAGGCGTCCCGTGTGTGCTGCGTATAGCATACCGCACCCCGGCGCCCACCAGCGAGGCCCAATAGTCCCGCCTTACGGTTCCCTGACCATCCCCCAACCAACACCGGACCCGCCCGTCCTGGGAGACGCTCTATTCTACAGCGCCGCCAGGCCGGAGTCAATAGGGTGCGCGACGGGCCTATTCCCCCCGGCCCCCCTTCCCGGCGCGGGAAGAGGGGAGAGGGGCGGGAGTTTACTGGGCGCAAGCGGCGGCGATCTGCGCTAGAACTGTGGGGAGATTTTGCTCGATCTCGCTATTGGGGATGCGTAGGATGCGCAGGCCGTGGGCGGCTAGCACCCTGTCGCGCTCGGCGTCGTAAGTCACCTGGGCGGCATGGACCGCCCCGTCTACTTCGACGACCAGGCCCGCTGCATGGAATAGAAATCCGCAATGAAGCCGGCAATGACCTGCTGGCGCCGGAAGTGGTAGCCCTGCAAGCGATTGGCCCGCAAATGCTGCCACAAGATCGCCTCCGCCGGAGTCATCGTCTGGCGCAAGGTCTCAGCCTGCCGGAACCTTCTCGCGCTCGCCTTGAGGCCGCATGACCAGCCGATGCCTCAAGGCGGGCCGGCGGGGGTCGTCATTTTCGATCTGCCGTCGATCCTCATCTATCCTATTGTCTGCCGCGGCTTCCAGCCGGTTCTCGTCCATCCTACAGTGGCCTTACACAAATGAACCCCGTTCCCACACTGGGAACGGAGCAATCATAATCCTCAAGGGTCTACACAACCCGTGCTATTCTTTCCTAATAGGGCGATGTGCTAGATCGGCCAAGCCAATGCTTTGATCTGCAAAACGTCGGGCTGGCCGAGCAGGCGGTTAATCTTGATACACAGCGTGTGCGCCGTCAACTTGGTGTACAGCCGCGCACATAACCCGTCGAACGAATACG
>JAICKM010000913.1 GCA_025927935.1 Chloroflexia bacterium
AGCATCGTCGGCGGGCAGATATTCGAGCACGGCGCTGAACTCGACGCCGAGCGTGGCGGCCAGGCAATTCACGGCGGCGGCCAGCACGGGCGCGGGGTCGGATTCGGCCAGCGCGCGGCGGCTCAACTCGGCCAGCAGCCGGGCACGCACCTCGGCCCGCTCCCGCGCGGCCAGCCGTGCCTGCAACTCGACCACCTCAGCCCGCACCTGCGCCAGGGTCGCCGCTGCGTCGCTCACGCCGTCGCCCGTATTGGGTTGGTGGGGTCTCGCGCTCATCGCTCCCAGTTTACACCATCCGCGCGGCGCTGGCGAGTGCTGCGTGCTGCGTGCTGCGCGAGAAAAGCGGTTAGAAGTGTCGCTGTATCATGGTCATGACTGCTCAGCCGGTCCCCAGAGAGGTCTGGTACGGTTGATGCTGGAAAAAGCGGTAGATGAGGTTCGGCTAACAGGAAGGACGCCTCTGGAGCAACCATAACCGCAACGACCGGAAAGAAGGAGAAACCGATGACAGAAAGAGAGCCTGTGGCAGAACAGTTGGCGACTCCCAATACTCCTACCCTAACGCCCTGGGCGAAGATCCGCGACAGCCTGGCCGACGCACAGACCACCTGGTTGGCGACAGTGCGCCCCGACGGACGGCCCCACGTGGTGCCGCTGGGCGCGCTCTGGCTCGACGGCACGTACTACTTCACCACGGGGCAGGGCACCGTCAAAGGCAACAACCTGGCCCACAACCCGCACTGCGTCATCACCCTCTCGAGTCGCGGCTTCGACCTGGTATTTGAAGGCGAAGCCGCTAAAGTCAGCGATGTAGAGAAACTCGAACGCATAGCCCGCGCCTATGCAGATCAGGGGTGGCCTGCTTACGTGCATGATGGCGTCCTCGATGCGCCGTACAGTGCCCCCACGACCGGCCCCGCGCCCTACGATGTGTACGAAGTCACTCTCAGTATGGTCCTGGCCTTCGGCGCGGGCGAGGAGACTGTCAACGGCTCTACTCGCTACCGATTCTGAATGCAAGCCCACATATGCACATGTATTCCGCGTCCAGAGACGCAGGCACGCCGCAGAGCGACCGTGTTTCAATTATCGCGTGGTCTCAACCATTGGCCGGCTTTTGCAACAAGCTCTTAATCGAACTCAGCACGCGCCGCCGGCAGGAGAATGCGGAAGGTGGTCCCGGCGCCGGGCGCCGATTCGAGGGTGATGGCCCCGCCGTGGCAGGCGGCGATGTCGCGCACGGCGGTCAAGCCCAGGCCGCTGCCGGTGATCTTGGTGGTGAAGAACGGCTCGAACACCCGGCCCTGGTCGGCGGGCGCGATGCCGGCGCCGGTATCCTGCACCGCGATCAGCACGTCGGGCGGCTGGGCCGCGGCGGTGATGCGGATCTCGCCGCCCTGCGGCAGGGCGTCCATGGCGTTCTGCAAGAGGTGGGTCAGCAGTTCACGCAATTCCAGCGCCGTGCCGTGGACCGCCAGGCTGTGGTCCACCGCGGTGCGCACGCTAATGGGCGGGGCATCCGGCGGGCGGCGAGCCTGCCATTCCGGCTGCAAGGCGCCGACGACCTCCTGAATGAGCGGCGCGACGGGCACCACGGCGGGCGGGCCGGTGGCCCGCAACCGGGCCAGCGCCTGGATGCGCGCGACGACCTGGGCGCCCGCCTCGGCGGCGGCCTGCATCTCGCGCAGGGTGGCCGCCGTGGCCGCGTCCGCCGGTTGCAGCGCCAGCAGGTCGAGGCGGCCCACCAGGCCGGCCAGCACGTTGTTGAACTCGTGGGCCACCCCGGCAGCCACCCGGCCCAGCGCGCTCAGCCGCTCCGCCGCCAGCAGCCGCGCTTCCATCTCCTTCTGCAGCGTCAGGTCGCGGCAGATCGACAGCAGATACTGCTCCTGCTCGATCTCCAGGATCTCGACCGACAGCCCGGCCTCGAATAGCTGGCCCGATTTGCGGCGTAAGGTCACGGGCAGGTCGCGCACCTCGCCGTGCGCGCGCAGGTGGGCGCGCACGAAATCGCGGCTGGCCTCGTCGCTCCAGAGGCTGATGGCGTCCACGGCGGGATCGAGCACCTCGGCCCGGCTGTAGCCGAACAGGCGCACCCAGCTTTCGTTGACGTCGCAGACGCGCCGGTCGGCCCGGCGGGTGATGCTGATGGCGTCGGGGCTGCCGTGGAAAACGGCGGCGAAGCGTTGTTCGGACTGGCGCAACGCCTCTTCCGCCTGCTTACGCGCGCTGATATCCGTCACCAGGGCCAGCGCACCCAGAAACGTGCCGTCCGGCCCGTGCAGGGGATTGGTGGAAACAAGCGTCCAGCAGGGCCGCCCGTCCTTGCGCCGGAACCGGAACTCGTGCTGCTCGGTGACGCCGTTGCGGCGGCGCTCCATGTTCGTCGTGGCCTCGACGCGCGCCGCCGCATCCATGAATTCATACATGGTGCGACCGAGCATCTCGGCGCGGGTGTAGCCGAGCAGGGCGGCCATGCGCGCGTTGGCAAACGTGGTGCGCCCGCCCGCATCGATCAGCCAGATGCCTTCCTGCGCGGATTCGACGATCCAGGGGTAGAGCGCCTCGCCG
>JAICKM010000879.1 GCA_025927935.1 Chloroflexia bacterium
CCCGCCGCAAGAGGTCAGCCGCCCGTTCGACGCCAAGCGCGACGGCTTCGTCTTCGGCGAGGGCGCGGGGGCGGTCATCCTGGAGTCGCTGGAGCACGCGCAGGCCCGCGGCGCCCGCATCTACGCCGAGGTGCTGGGCGGCGCGCAGACCGGCGACGCCTACCACATCACTGCCCCGGCCCCCGGCGGCGCGGGCGCGGCCCTGGCAATGTCCCGCGCGGTGCGCTTCGCCGGGCTGGAGCTGGCCGATGTCGATTACGTGGTGGCCCACGGCACCAGCACCCCGCTCAACGATGTGGCCGAAACCGCCGCGATCAAGCGCGCCTTTGGCGAACACGCCGCGAAGCTGGCGATTAGCTCGAACAAGTCGATGATCGGCCACCTGCTCGGCGCGGCGGGCGTCATGTCGGGCATCGCGGCGACGCTGGCTCTGCGCGACCAGATCGCCCCGCCCACCATCAACTACGAATACCCGGACCCCGCCTGCGACCTGGATTATGTGCCCAACACCGCCCGGCCCATGCCCATGAACGTCGCCCTCGTCAACGGCTTTGGCTTTGGCGGGCAGAACGGCGTGGCGGTATTCAAGCGCTTTACGCCTTAGTAGCCGGCCCTCTACATTTTGCGGTGTAAGGGCCGGTTTCAAACCGGCCTGTCGCTTAGGTGTAGGGGCCGGTTGCAAACCGGCCTGGCTGCTCCTGAGGATCACGCGCGGTTCCTCTCGCTGCCTCCTCGCACGTAGCAGGCAGCTACAACAATCCGCGCGTGCATGAGAGCGGGATGGAGACCCCGCTCCCCCAAATTACTGCGTGGCGCCGGCGCGTTGGTAAGTTGGCCGCGCCAATTATTGAGGCTCTGTAAGCCCCTGGTAAGCTCTTTACAGTGATCTGTAAGCGCTTCGTGCTAAAGTAGAGTGGGGATGGTGCGCGCGACCAAGCGATCCGCCCACCCACCTCACCTCTTCTCTAGCCCCACGCCAGGAGATCAATGGATACAATGGCTAAAGCAGAAAAACCTACAAGTTCCTCGCCGGCCGGCGCCGCCCAAAGTGACGCGCGCTCGCCCAACCCGTCCGGCGTCCGCCCCCAGGGCGGGCGGATCTTACTTGCCAGTAATGACCCGCAACTGATCGCCGCCGCCGAGCCGGTCCTGCGGGCCGCCGGCTACCAGCTCACGGTCGTCGCCAGCGGCCCGGAAGTGCTGGTGCATATCGACGACCGCCGCGCCGATCTCTATCTGCTGGATTATGCGCTGCCCACCATGAACGGCTTGCGCGTGGCCCGGCACCTCCGCCAGGGCTACAACGTGGCCCGCGAGCGGATCATTGTCCTGTACCCCGCCCAGCTCCCGGCCAGCTACCAGGCCGAAATCCAGGCCAGCGAGGTGCTGATCACGCCCTTTACCGGCGTCGAACTCCTGCTCTGCGTCATGCGCCACCTCGAACAGTGCTGACCGCCGTGCCTTCCGCCCGCGCCTAAAAGCATCGCCCCGGCACTCTGCCGGGGCGATACTCTTGTATGCTGCAACTGTAGTCATCGGTGTAGGGGCCGGTTTCAAACCGGCCCCATCGGCATTGCGCCGGCGGAAGACTAAACGATGTCGCCCCCGCCGGTATCGCCGCCACTACTGCCTCCGCCGAAGTCGGCGCCTCCGCCGCCTCCGCCGCCGAAGCTAGCTCCGCCGCCGAAGTCGGCACCACCGCCGCCTCCTCCGAAGTCCGCGCCGCTACCACCGCTGGACGAGTCGATGATGCCGCCGCCCCCGCCGCCGAAATCAGGCGTGTAGCCGGGCTGCGCGGCGGCCTGGCCGCCCTGGTTCTCCCCGGCGTGCCGGCCCAGTTCGTAGCCGATGGCCCCACCGGCCAGCGCCCCCAGCCCACCGGACGCGATGTTGCCGCCAATACCGCCGCCCTGCTGCGGCGGGTAATACCCGCCCTGCTGCGGCGGATAGCCACCCTGCTGCGGTGGATAGCCGCCTTGCTGCGGCGGAGTGTACGGTTGGTTTGGTGCGATGCCCCGCACCGCACGGTTGCCGCCCATCCGGTTGCGCAGGAAGAAGAACGCCAGCACGATCAGCACGATCGGGATCAGGCAGGCCAGCAGGCCGAACCCGCCGCCCCCGCTCGGCGCCGTGGCCGGTACCGGCTGCTGAGCCGGGGCCGGATTACCCGACGTGCCGCCCGCAGGCGCCGCCGCGGCCAGGCTATTAAGCGCGCTGGCGAACCCCGCGCCCCACGCCTGATTACCGAACTGCGCATTGGCCTGGCTCGCCGCCTGATTGACCGCGTCAGCCGTCAGGCCGGTGTTTTGTTTGGCGCTGATGTGGCTCCAGCGATGCGCCTGCGAAGGATCGACGGCGAGTACGACCATATCATCACCGACCATGTTGCGCACAGCGTTCTCAAAGTCGGTCTTGGTGTTATACGCTGTGGTCGTCCACACCGTGACGGCGAACGGCGCGCTCTGGGCCGCCGCCGTAATCTGCTGCTGATCCGCCGCCGACAAGACCTTGGCGTCGTCCTGGATATGCACCAGGCCGTTCGCCCGCGCCGGCGCGCCCAGCGCCAGCGTCCCCATCAGCAGCAGCATCGCCCCGAAGGCGAGCAGCGCCATCTGCATTTTACGCATGAATTTACTCCTTATTCTAGCAGGCGTCCCCAGGATAGGCGGCGCCCTTGCCCGGCTCATCATGTCCGGCCCTCGCCTCCGCCTGGCGCCTTTCCCTGCTACTAAAGCAAAGGTTGTGCCCA
>JAICKM010000475.1 GCA_025927935.1 Chloroflexia bacterium
ACCCACCCCGCCCGACGGCACCACCGTCACCGTCATCGCGGGCAACAACCTGACCTTCGATGTGCGCGCGCAGGATGACGACATCGCGGACATAGTCACGCTGGGCGTAGTCGGCCTGCCGTCCGGGGCGAGCTTCCCCATCCCGCCGCCCGCCAACCCCGTGCAGAGCACGTTTAGCTGGACGCCCACCGACGCCGACGCCGGCCCGCATGTGATCAACTTCACCGCGACCGACCCGTCCACCGCCCAAGCGTTCACCTCGGTCACGATTATCGTGATCGCCCGCACCGTCACGCCGACGCCCATCCGGCCCAGCCAGACGCCGACGAAGACGGTGACGCCGCCGCCGCCGACCCTGACGCCCACGCCCGTGCCACCCAGCTTCACGCCGACGAAGACGGTGACGCCGCCGCCGCCGACCACTACGCCCACGTCCGTGCCGCCGAGCGAGACGCCCACGGCGCTGCCGCCGAGCAACACCGCGACCGCCACGCGGGTGCCGCCGACTGCTACGCGCACGCCCGTGACCTGTAGCGTCTGCAACGTCTACATCGCCGATGTCAACATCGCCTGCAACCCCGACGGCAGCGTCCACTGGGACGCCCTGGTGCGTAACAACGCCGCCTGCACGGTGGTCTCGCCGTGGCGCACCGACTTGCAGCAGCAGCGCAACTACAGCGACAACTGGACGACGGTCGCCACCCAGACGGGCAGCGCGAGCTTCCCGCCGGGCGACACGCACGTCAGCGGCGACTTCGCGCCGTACACCTTCCCGCCGGACACCACCTTTATCCGCGTGCAGTTTCGCCTGACCAGCAGCGAGACGGCCTGCAACCCCGATCCCTACTCGCCGATGATCGAACCCTGCCTGGTCGGCGGCCCGACCAGTACGCCGCGCCCGGCGACGGCCACGCGCACGGCCACCCGCACGCCCGTCGCCCGCACGGCCACCGCCACGCGCACCGCCACGCCCACCGCCACGCGCACCGCCACGCCCACCCCGCTGCCCTGCGTGTTCGTCCCGCCGCCCGTGGTCACGCCCGCCTTCACGCCCGGCCCCGGCTGCTCGGCCACCCCGCCGTCCGGCGTGCTGACGGCCGCCATCACCACGCACGACACGACCACCACGGCCCTTTTCACCAACCACTCACTGACGTGCAGCTATCCCATCGGCCTGGCGACCTACCGCGATCCCGATGGGTTCATCAACCACCAGCAGTTGTTCGACTATGCGCTGGCGGTCATCCCGCCGAACAGTAGCCTCACGCTGACCGTGCAGAATCCGCCCTGCGCGTTCCAGTCCGACGCCTTCTACGGCCCGCTGCTCGCCTCGTTCGCGGGCGGAGTGCGCTACGATGCGCGCCGCCTGGACGACGACTACGGCCACCGGGGCATTGCCTGCACCGCCTGTGTCACCGCCACGCCGACGAGCACGCCGACCCGCACGGCGGTCGTGCCAAGCAACACGCCCACCAACACGCCGACGAATACCGCCGTGGTGCCCACCAACACGCCGACCAACACGCCCACTAACACGGCTGTGGTGCCCACCAACACGCCGACCAATACACCGACGAACACCGCCGTAGTGCCGACGCGCACGCCGACCAATACGCCCACCAACACCGCCGTAGTGCCGACGCGCACGCCGACCAATACGCCCACCAACACCGCCGTAGTGCCGACCAATACGCCAACTAACACACCGACCAATACCGCCGTTGTCCCGACCAATACGCCCACCAACACACCGACCAACACGGCGGTCGTGCCGACCAACACGCCCACTAACACGCCGACCGATACAGCCGTTGTCCCAACCAACACGCCGACCAACACACCGACCAACACCGCGGTCGTGCCGACCAATACGCCAACTAACACACCGACCAATACCGCGGTCGTGCCGACCAATACGCCGACCAATACGCCGACCAACACGGCCGTACCGCCGACCGCCACGCCGACGAATACGCCGACGAATACGCCGATTCCCTGCGTCCCGAACCAGACCTTCACCGGGTCGATCACGGGCAGCGACCCGGCGCATCAGAACTTCGTCAACTTCGCCACCGGCGGCGCCAGCGCCTGCGGGGCGACCCCGAGTTGCCCCGGCGTGATCACCGACTCCAGCAGCTACCACTACGATACCTACACCTTCGTGAACACGACCGGCGGCGCGCAGTGCTATACGGTGACGGTCAACGCCGGCTGTGGGACCGGCTCCTTTGGGCTGGCCGCCTACGCCTACCTGGGCAGCTACAACCCGGCCAACCTCTGCGCCAACTATGCGGGCGGCTTCAACAGCAACATCACCGGCGCCGGCACCTATCATGTCAGCGTGCCCGCGGGCCAGACGCTGATCGTGGAAGTAGAGGAGTATGTCGCCAACAGCGGCTGCGCCGCTTACACGCTCACCTTGGGCAGTTGCGCGCCGTAGACCGGGGATGACGAGTGCTGAGTGCTGAGTAAGATGAGTGCGGAGTGGCGACGAGCGTAACTCCCCCTGCCCGCGCCGGGAAGGGGGCCGGGGGTTAGGCCCGCCCGGCGCGCTCCCCCTGCCCGCGCCGGGAAGGGGGCCGGGGGGTTAGGCCCGCGCCACCCCCAGCGCGGCGGCCACGGCCTGCAACGCGGCATTGGCGCCGTTGGCGGCCAGCGCCGCTTCGACCAGCGCGCGCACGTGGCCGCGCGCTTCGGCCCACACGATCAGGTCGAAGGCCGCTTGCGTCGTGGCCGTGCCCCCGGCGATGGCGTTAAGGTTCTCGCCTAATTCTAGGTCCACCATCCGCGCCAGGTCGGCATAACTGGGGAAGGCGTCCACCAGTGCCTGGTGCAGGTCTTTGCGCGTCGTGCGCGTCAGCGTGACGGCGGGCGGGACCGGCGGCGCGGGCGCCGGCTGTTGCCTCCGGGCACGCAGGGTGCGGATGGCGGCTTCCAACTGGGCGCCCCGCCCGGTGCGCAGGGCCGTCAGCACCAGGTCCTCCAGCTTTGAGCCGAAGTCGTGTCCCTGGAGTTCCGTGTGCGGGTTGATGCCCAGCGTGAAGGCCAGGGCGTCCACGTCGCGGACCTCGGTGAAGTGGCCGCGGATGAGGTCGAAATAGTACCAGGGTCCCTGCTGAGCGGTCGGTGCGGGCGGCGCGACCGGGCCGGGCGCCGGGGCCGGGGCGGGCGCCGCGTCGGGCGGGGCGCCGGGCGGCGCGTCGCGCAGCACTAGCGGGCCTTGCTGCACGCCGCCGCGCACCGGCGCGGGCAGGCGCTCCCGTTGCAGCCCCTCGGCCACATAGCTCGCCAGGCTCCACTCGTCGCTCTTCGGGCTGCTGCGCCACCAGTCGAGAATGTAATAGGTAAACGCGCCATGCCCCAGGTGGGCCAGTTCGCGCGCCGGCTCGTCGCCCGCGCAGGCGGTCAGCACGATGCGCCCGCTGACCTGGCCGAAGCTGGTCTCCGCCACGCGCCCGAACTCGCGCCCGGCCTCCACCGCGCCGCCGCGCAGCCCCACCGCATAGCCGCTATGGCAGCAATCGAGCAGCGTGAGCGCCCGGCGCGTGCGGCCCAGGCGCCGCTGGGCCAGGTCGTCGAGCGGGATGCCGCGATCCGCCGGGTCGTGCGGGTCGGCGTCCACCGGCAGCAGATAGGCCGTGCCGGCGTCGTCAGGGTCCACCAGGCCGTGCCCGGCAAAGTAGACCAGCAGCAAGCCGTCCGGCCCCGCGGCCTGGGCCTGGCGGCGCAGCAGGTTGAGAATGGCGGGCCGGGTGGCCGCCGCGCCGCGCAACGTCTCCACCGCGTAGCCCGTCGCGCGCAGCAGGGCCTCCATCGCATCCGCGTCGGCCTCGGCATAGCGCAAGGGCGCCATCCCGGCGCGGGTCTGCGCCTCGGCGGCCACGGCGGGCGGGAAGGCGGTATAGTTGATGCCGATCACGGCGGCGACTCGGTCGGGCATGGGCGATCCTCCGGCGCGGGTGGGCTGGCGCTATTATAGCATGGCGACGGCGGCGCGGGCCAACCTGACCCCCACCCCCCGGCCCGCCGCGGGCCGCGCGATGCATCCCGGGGCGGCTTCTTACGCAATTCTGCCGGTTTTATGCGATGCTACTTACAGCAGGGTGGTATGAATCTATCATAGGACGGTATTTAGTAGTGCTGCACAAAGCAGAGAGATAGAAAGAAAGTCTCGGATATAGTTAACTCGCACTTCCAAAATCCGCGAAATGTAGTATAATTGTCCTGACCGCGACTTGGGCGCCCTGCGCCATGCCAAGCCCGCCGATCATCTTTCTACGCTCCCGGTGTGCCGCGTCGCTGCCGGTGTGCTGATATGCCGATCAGGCACCAACCTTCCGGCGCGTGGCGCGCAACAGATCCGCCCCTTCCTCCGCAGCCGGCCCAAGCGCCGCTGCGGGCCAGAGGAATAAGATCATGCCCGATCTGCTGGGGACTCTGCTGGGACAGTATCGCCTGACGGAAGTGATCCGCTCGGGCGGCATGGCGACGGTCTACAAAGCCTATCAGCCGTCGCTGGATCGCTATGTTGCCGTCAAAGTGCTGTTCCACAGCCAGAACCCCCAGTTCACCGGGCGCTTCCAGCGCGAAGCGCGGGCCATCGCCCGCTTGCAGCACCCCAATATCCTGAGCATCTACGATTATGGCGAGCAAGCCGGCCTCTTCTACCTGGTGCTCCAGTACATCGAGAACGGCATGACCCTGGCCGATCTGCTGGGCCGGCCCCTGGAGACGGAGGCGGCGTTGCGGCTCAGCCTGCGCCTGCTGGGGGCGCTGGACTACGCGCACCAGCGGGGGTTTGTCCACCGCGATGTCAAACCCAGCAACGTCCTGATGGCCGCGCCCGGCTGGCCCGTGCTCGCCGACTTCGGCATCGCCAAATTGCGCGACGAGAGCGACAGCCCGCAATTGACCGCGCCCGGCCAGATCATCGGCACCGCCGCCTATATGGCGCCCGAACAGGTCTTCGGGCGCCCAGTCGACGCGCGGACCGACCTGTACGCGGCGGGCGTGGTGCTGTATGAAATGGTGACCGGCCAGGTGCCGTTCAACAGCGACAGCCCCATCGCAGTGCTGGTGAAGCAGGCGTATGAGGCGCCCGCCCCGGCGCGCAGCCTGAACCCGGCGCTGCCGGAGGCGGTGGATGCCGTGCTGGGGCGCGCGCTGGCCAAGGACCCGGACGCGCGCTACCAGAGCGCCGCCGCCATGGCCGCGGCGGTGAACGAGATCGCCACGGAGATCGAGCGGAGCCACGCCGGCACCCCCGTCACCGATCTGTACGAGGCGGCGGTGCAAGCCTTCGAGGAAGGGCAGTGGGAACTAGCGATAGGGCAGTTGCGCCGGTTGGTGGCCGCCCACCCCAGCTATGAAGATGCGACCAAGTTGCTCGTGGCGGTCCGGGCGGCGCAAGAGCAAGCCCAGCGCGAGGCCCGCGCCGCCGCAGCCGCCACCCCCGCGGCGCGGGAAGAGGAGCGCGACCGCCCGGCCTCCGCCCCGCCCGCGCCCCACCCGCCCGCCGTGGCCCCACCCGCGGCAGCGGCTGCCGCGGCTCCTGCCCCGGCTCCCGTTGCCGCCGCGCCTCCACCTCCGGTGGCCCCCGCGCCGGCTCCCGCTGCCCCCGCGCCCGCCGCCGCGCCGGCGCCGCCCGCTGCC
>JAICKM010000751.1 GCA_025927935.1 Chloroflexia bacterium
CGCGTAAATCAGGATAAACAGGGATGCAAGGGGATGCTGGCTAATGAGCCGTCGAAGGGCGGATGGGCGCGCTGCCGGCGCCACGCTGGTCATTACAGACACGGCGAAGTTCCTTTCCGGGAGTACCCCGTACTGAAATAGTTGTGTTAATCTCTTGCTTCGCGGCCTTGCCGGTGTTTCCACACCGGCGCCGCAGTTATTTGCATGTGTTTATGATAGCGGGGAAATCTTCACTGTGGATGAGACCAGGAGCGCGATCAGGGTGAGACAATGTGCCTGTTCATTGGACGGCGCCCTGGGACATATTGTCCCGGCCAGCCGGACATCGCCCCGGTGGAGTGAACAAGCAGCGACAATGAGGGTAGCCGACATGAGCGATGCCGCCTGGGATTTGCGCTGGTGTTAGCCGCTTGCGGGACTGTGGATGATCTGCTATGATAGCGGGCACAGCAGTACCCCCGATCTACTCACTCGTCAATAGCGCTTATAGGAGGCACGCATGGGCCTGGCGAAGGTGCGAAGCTGTGCGATTCGCGGGCTGGACGGCAGCCTGGTCGAAGTCGAGGTCGATGTCAGCAACGGGTTGCCCGGCTTTTTTATTGTCGGTTTGCCCGATACCACGGTACAGGAATCGAAGGAGCGCGTGCGCTCTGCCGTACGCAACAGCGGTGGGATCTTCCCAGCCAAGCGCGTCGTGGTCAGCCTGGCGCCGGCGGATGTGAAGAAGGAAAGCAGCGCCTACGACCTGCCCATTGCCGTGGGCGTGCTGGCGGCGACCGGGCAGGTCACGGCGGACCTGGACGACACGGTGTTGCTGGGCGAGCTGGGCCTCGATGGGGTGCTGCGGCACACGACGGGCATCCTGCCCATGGTCGCCCTGGCCCGCGAACGGGAGATTCGCCAGGTTTATGTGCCGGAGGACGACGCCAACGAAGCCGCGCTGGTCGCAGGCATCACCGTCTACCCGGTGCGGACCCTGGCCCAACTGGTGGCCCACCTCAACGCCGTGGGCGCCCACGGCAGCAACGGCATCGCCCCGGTGCCGTATCGCGAGCACCTGTTCATGGTGGAGGATGCAGGGGCCGGCCACGTCGATCTACAGGAAGTAAAGGGCCAGGAACACGTAAAGCGCGCCCTGGAAGTCGCGGCAGCCGGCGGCCATAACCAGTTGATGCAGGGACCGCCCGGCTCCGGTAAGACGCTGCTGGCGCGCTGCCTGCCCTCGATCCTGCCGGCTATGACGCGCGAGGAAGCGCTGGAAGTCACCAAAATCTACAGCGTCGCCGGGATGCTGCCCGCCGGGCAACCGCTGATCCGCACGCGCCCGTTCCGCGCCCCGCACCATACGGCGTCGCACGCGGCGCTGGTCGGCGGCGGGCGGCAGCCGCGCCCCGGCGAGATCAGCCTGTCGCATCGCGGGGTGCTGTTTCTGGACGAACTGCTGGAGTTCGATCAACCGACGCTGGAAAACCTGCGCCAGCCGCTCGAAGACCGCGTGATCACCATCACCCGTGTTTCGGGCACACTGACTTTCCCGGCCAGCCTGATCCTGATCGCGGCCTGTAATCCGTGTCCCTGCGGCTATTTCGGCGACAGCCAGAAGGCGTGTGTCTGCTCGCCCAGCACCGTCACCCGCTACAAGAAACGGCTCTCCGGCCCGCTGCTCGACCGCATCGACATCCACGTCGAAGTGCCGCGCGTGGCCTACGAGAAGCTGGCCGGCATGACGCTTGGCGAATCCTCGGCCACGGTACGCAAGCGCGTCGAGGCGGCGCGCGCCATCCAGCGCACGCGCTTCGCCGGCCTGCCCATTCTGACGAACAGCGAGATGCGCCCCGCCGAGATCCGCCAGTTCTGCGTGCTCGACAGCGCCGGGCAGGCCCTGATCAAGGCGGCCATGCGCCAACTGAACCTGAGCGCCCGCGGCTACCACCGTGTGCTGAAACTGGCCCGCACCATCGCCGATCTGGCGGGCGCCAAGGGGATCGAGGCGGTCCACCTGGCCGAGGCATTGCAATACCGGGCGCGCGAGGGCGTGTAAGCCCGGCGCGCAACGGCTGCCGGAAATATGGTAGCAGGATTGTATGAAATTTGGTCCCTTCCGGACCCGATTTGTCAGTACTTTTGTCAGTACTCCTCATGTAATATAGGTCTACTAGCGGATTCGCCGGGTAGTTTGCGGCGCAACGGCGAGTCATAATTCGGGTACCAATGAAGGAGGAGGAGTAATGCTGAGAAAAGTAGGCCGATCGCGCATCTTCCGGGCGGGGGCAGTTCTGGCCCTGTTACTGCTCGTGGCGCTGCTGGGGGCGCAGATTAGCCACGCGCCCGCTGCCCCGGCCATGGGCGGCGGCGCCCGCCCGGCGGGCGTGGCGGGCGCTCCAGGCGCGCCGGGGGCCGCGGATGTGGCCGAGGCGCCCGTGACCTTCGGCGACAACGGGTTCGTGTTCGGGCGCTCGGTCAAGAACGACGTCTCGCCGCCACTCAGCTCGATCAAACTCGCCCCGGTGCAGCCCGCGACCACGATCCGCGAGATGCCGGAACCGGCCGGGGAGGATCTGAGCAAAGCCGCGCCGCTGGCGCCGGTGGTAGACCCGGTAGTGCAGCGCACATTCGGGACCGATCTGGCGATCCCGGCCATGCCCGCCCCGATCCGCAACTTCGACGGCGTGGGCAACATCGACGGCGTCTACCCGCCCGATACCAACGGCGATGTCGGACCCAATCACTATGTACAGTGGGTGAACCTGCACTACCAGATCTGGAATAAGAGCGGCGTTTCCCTTTACGGCCCCGCGCCGGGCAACACCCTGTGGAGCGGCTTCGGCGGCGCCTGCCAGTCGCAGAACGCCGGCGACCCCGTCGTGCTCTATGACTCCATCGCGGATCGCTGGGTGCTGAGCCAGTTCACGTCGTCCAGCCCCTACGGCGAATGCGTGGCCGTCTCGACCACCGGCGACCCGACCGGGTCCTACTACCGCTATTTCTTCCAGTTCAGCACCAGCGTGTTCTACGACTATCCGCACATGGGCGTCTGGCCCGACGGCTATTACATGAGCGCCAACCGCTTCGGCACCATCTCCTATCAAGGCGCCAGCGCCATCGTCTTCGACCGCGCCAAGATGCTGATCGGGCAGGCGGCCACCTACCAGGAGAAGAAGATTAGCTCCACCTACGGCACCCTCTTGCCGTCCGATCTGGACGGGGTCACTCTGCCCTCGACAGGCGAGCCGAACTTCTTCGCCGATCGGCGCAGCAGCAGCCTGGACCTGTGGAAGTTCCACGTGGACTGGACCACGCCCGCTAATTCGACATTCACCGGCCCGACGAGCCTGGCCGTGGCACCATACAACCAACTCTGCGCCAGCACTCGCAACTGCGTCAAGCAGCCCGGCACCTCGGTGGGTCTGGACGGCCTGGGCGACCGGCTGATGCACCGCCTGGCC
>JAICKM010000560.1 GCA_025927935.1 Chloroflexia bacterium
GATCGCGTGCGCGCCAACGTGAGCCGGGTCATTGTGGGCAAGCCCACCGTGATCGACCGGGTGCTGGCGGCGCTGCTCTGTGAGGGCCATGTGCTGCTCGAAGATGTGCCGGGTCTGGGCAAGACCATGCTGGCGCGATCGCTGGCCCAATCGCTGGCCTGTAGCTTCGCACGCATCCAGTTCACGCCCGACCTGCTGCCCTCCGATGTGACCGGGCTGTCGGTCTATAACCAGCAGCAGCAGGCGTTCGAGTTTCGACCGGGGCCGGTCTTCACCCAGGTGCTGCTGGCCGACGAAATCAACCGCGCCACGCCGCGCACCCAGTCGGCCCTGTTGGAGGCGATGGAGGAGCGCACGACCACGGTCGATGGTCGCACGATGCCGCTGCCCCGGCCTTTCCTGGTGCTGGCGACACAGAACCCCATCGAGCTGGAAGGCACCTTTCCGCTGCCCGAAGCCCAACTGGATCGCTTCTTGATCCGGCTGCGAGTGGGCTACCCCGAAGCGGACGAAGAAGAGGCCATTTTGGAGCGTTTCGCGCGCAGCAACCCCTTGCAGGATCTCGCGGCGGTTGCCGGTGTCGAGGATCTGATCGCGGCGCAGACGACCGTGCGGGCGGTGGAAGTGACGCCCGAAGTGCGGCGCTATGTTGTGGCGCTGGTGCGCGCCACGCGCAATCAGACCGCGCTCGACCTGGGCGCCAGTCCGCGCGGCTCCCTGGCGCTCTACCGCACGGCCCAGGCGCAGGCCGCCATGCAGGGGCGGACCATGGTGATCCCGGACGACGTAAAGCAGATGGCGCCTTATGTCCTGCCTCACCGCCTGATTCTCAACCCGGAAGCCCGTTTGCGCAACCGGGACCTCGACGGACTCGTCTTAGAATTGCTGGCCCAAGTGCCGGCGCCCGTCGAACCCACGAGTGCTGCGGGCTAAAGGCTGAAGGCGGAGTAAAGACGAGTACGCAGCGATAACCACCGGCACTTGTCGCGGCTCTGTATTGCGCTGTCACCTTGCTTACCGGGTGACGCCGGCCTGTCCTCACTCCCGCCTGCACCCAACACCCAGCACTCTAGAAAGCCGGAGTTACCGAATGCGCTTGAACCGTGTGCTTGCCCTGCTGGCGCTGGGCTTGTTGTTGTTTACCACCTATCGCTTCGCGCCCGCCCAGGCGAGCTACCTTGCGACCCCGCCCGCTGCGGGGTCGCAGTTCGCCTCGCCCCTGTTTGAGCGGGTCTGGTCGCGGACCGACGCGCCCGTGGCGGCGAACATTGCCCACCGCTCATGGACCTGGGGACCGGCGCCTGGCCCGGCACGCGATGAGCCGTTTGCCGGGGCGCCCAACGGCACCCGCCAGGTCCAGTATTTCGACAAAGGCCGCATGGAGGTGAACCCGGCGGTTAAAGACGCGAACAGTCCCTGGGCGGCGACCAGCGGCCTGCTCGTCGTCGAACTGGTGAGCGGGCAGATCCAGACGGGGCCGAACCAGTTCGAGGCCCGCGGTCCCGCCGATGTGCCGGTGGTGGGCGAGCCGCCCGCGCCCAGCGATGCGCGGGTGCCTACCTACAGCAGCTTCGCGAGCGTTGCATCCTTACCCGGCGGACCGGACCGGCGCGCGCCGGTGAATAAGAAGATCGTCGTCGGCACTATCGACAGGAACGGCGCCGGACAACGCCCACTGACCAAAGACATCAATGTGAGCAATGTCGCCTATATCCCCGAAACCGGCCACAATGTGCCCGACGTGTTCTGGAGCTTCATGGAGGCGCACGGCCTTGTACTCACGGGCGGGGTGTACGACCAGCGCCAGCTTTTCGACCCGGTGTTTGTGCTGGGCTACCCGATCACCGAGGCGTATTGGACCACGGCGATCATCGGCGGCAAGCCGACCGAGGCGCTGGTGCAGCTTTTCCAGCGCCGCGTGCTGACCTTTGTGCCCAGCTTCCCGCCCGCCTGGCAGGTCCAGATGGGCAACGTGGGCCAGCACTACTACCAGTGGCGCTACGGCCAGCCGCTGCCCGAATCGGCACCGGTGGCCGTGACCAATGCCCCGGCGCTGCCGCCCGCCGACGCCTTTGTCCATGTCGAGGGCGACCGCCTGGTGCTACATGGGCAGCCGATCACCATCAAGGGTACCAACTACTGGCTGCACGACTCGCCCTTTGTCGAGACCTGGGCCGAGTGGGATGCTCCGACTGTCAAAGCCGAACTCGGCAAGGCGCACGAACTGGGCGTCAACACGGTGCGCATCACACTGCCTTATGACTATCTCTCCCTGCGCGACACGGTATGGGGCGATAAGGCGAGCGAGCGGATCAACGGTCCGATCATCAACCTGATGACCCAGTTCTTGCAAATCGCGGCGTCCTACGACATGAAGGTCATCTTCGCGCTGTTCGACGCCACCGACCGGATCGAAGAACTGGGCGACGCGGACAAGCGCATCCAACTGAACTATGTACAGGGGCTGGTCGAGCCGTTCGCCAACGACGACCGCGTGCTGGCCTGGGATCTACGCAATGAGCCGGACAACGGCATCGTCGGGCGGCGCAATCCGACGCTGATGATCGGCTGGCTCAATATGATCGCCCAGGCGGTTCGCTCCATTGACACGCGCCACCCGATCACCGTGGGCATGGGCAACTACGAGAACCTGTGGGAAGCGCCGCGCAAGCTGGCCGTGCTCGATTTTGTCGACTTCGCCAGCTTCCACAGCTACGACGCGGGCCGCTTCGCCGATCAGATTGCGGCGGTCAAGGCGCACACCAAACTTCCCATCCTGGTCAGCGAGTTCGGCTGGCCCACCGGCCCGGCGGCGGAGTCCACCGCTGCCGCGACCTACGATGAGCCGACGCAGCAGGGTCTCTATCGCACAATGCTCGGCGCGGCCCGCGCCGCCGGGATCGCTGGGATGATGCAGTGGACGCTGTGGGACTACGGCAAGGACGCGCCGCAGCACAATTATGAGGCGTTTTTTGGCCTGACCCGCCTGGACGGCTCGTTCAAGCCCGCCGCCGCCGACTTCCGCGACGGCTATCCCGCGGCGCCGCTGCCCAGTGTCACGCACACCAACGTGCCGCTGACACCCCACGGCGTGGAACCGCAGATCGGGCCGTAGGAGCCGTCAGGTTGATGGGTAAAAAGACGCCGCCAGCGCTCGAAAGAGGCTGGCGGCGTCTTTTTACTACGCTTTTGCTTCTGTTAGCCTACCCGTTCCAAGACGATGGCGGGAATCTTGCGGCTGGTCTTTTCCTCATATTCGGCAAAGCCGGACCGATGCTCAACCATCTTAGCATAAAGGCGCGATCGCTCCGGTTCTTCGGTAACCGGGGTCGCCCGCGCCTGAAACTGCTCGTTCCCAAGTTCCACTGTCACGTTGGGGTTAGCCAGTAGATTGTAGTACCAGTCGGGGTTACTGTCCGCTCCACCTTTGGATGCAATGATGACAAGGCGATTCCCATCGGTGACGTAGACCAATGGATTCGTGCGCGCCTGGCCGGTCTTGGCGCCGACCGTGTGCAGCAGAAGCATGTTCGCGCCGGCAAAATACCCGCCGACTTTGCCGTTGTTGGCGCGAAACTCGTCGATGATGTCCTGATTCCAATTACTCATGACAATCCTCATGGCTGTATTAGATCGCTGTTCAGCGATCAGGTCGGACGGCTACCGCGCGGAGCGGATCGCGTTCGCGTCGCCGGTTTTGTAGAACTCCAGCAGGTGGCGCTGGGCGTTGCCCAGGATCTGGCCCTTTTCGTAGCCGGGAACCTCGCTGGTGGCCCGCTGCCACTGCTGGCCCAGGGCGCGGGCCGATACGCCCTCCTCAATATGCGCCCAGGGGAACCGTTCGTCCAGCGGGCGCTCGCGGGCGTAGAAGTCCTCGCTGAGGCCCACCTCGTCCATCGCGCGCTTCCAGTCGGCGTGGCTCATGCCCTCCATGCCGGCCAGGACGGCGCTGAGGCGGCGGTCGCCGCGGGCCAGCACGCCCTGTACGCGCAGCCACTTGGGGCTGTCGATCTTGAAAACCACGCCCTTGGAGCGCAGGGCCTTGCGCAGAAAATTAACCCGTTCCTCGATCACGGCGAGCGGGTACATCTGGGCCCACTGGAAAGGGGTGTGGCTTTTGGGCACATGTGGGGTGACGCTGCCCTGCACCTCGCCGCCGGGGGCGTAGCGATTCAGGCGGTCCTTCACCTTGAGCGTCAGATCTACGATGCCCTGCACGTCCTCCTCGGTTTCGCCGGGCAGGCCGCACATGTAATAGAGCTTGATCGCCTGGCCGCCCATGCGCCCGATCAACTCGGCGCAAGCCAGGATCTGGTCCTCGTTCAGGTTCTTGTTGATCACGTCGCGCATGCGCTGCGAGCCGCCTTCGGGGGCAAAGGTGATCGTACGCGCCCCGCCGCCGATGAGTCCCTGGAGGATGGCGGGCGAGATGCTGTCGGCGCGCATCGAGGCGAGCGACACTTTGCCGCCCATCTCGCGGATCGCCGTCACCAGTTCGTCAATGGCATGGTAGTCGGAGACCGACGGCCCCATCAGCCCGATCTTGTCGCGGAACTGCAAGCCGTAGCGGGCCTGCTCGACCAGGTCTTCCAGCTTGCGCTCGCGCTGGGGCATGAAGCCGTAGGAGGCCAGGCAGAAGCGGCAGCCGCGCGCACAGCCGCGCGCCGTCTCCAGCAGGTAGCTGCTGCCGAACTCCGTATTCTGGGTAAGAATCACCGACGAGGTCTGGAACTCGGCCAGGTTGCGCACGCGCTGTTTGCGGACCGGCAACGCCTCCGCCGGGGCCGGGTGGCTCGCGTTGGGCATGATCTCGGCAAAGAGGCCGTCAGGCTGGTAGCTCACGTCGTAGAAC
>JAICKM010000532.1 GCA_025927935.1 Chloroflexia bacterium
CTGCCGCAGATGTGTGAAGAAGATGTAGAACAGCCAGCCGTAGAAAGTCACGTAATGGACCACATGGCCGCTGGGGAAGCTGTTCTCGCCCAGGGTATGGATAACGCGCACGAGATCCTTGGATGGGCGGGGCCGGCCCACTGTCTCCTTCACCACCATCGTCAGCACGTCGCCGCTCCAGGTGGCGGCGGTGAAGGCGCCTTCCATGCGGAAGCCCGCCGCCCACATCAGCGTGCTGAAGGTCAGGCGGGTGATAACGCTCGGCCACTGCCAGCCCATTTCGCTCACCGCGTGCATGAGGATGTCGAACGCTTTGTCTTCCTGGCCGCGCTGGATCATGCGCGAGATGCGCACATCGCCAGGCAGCGTGTGGTTGCGCTTGGCGAGCGCTGAGAGAAACGCGGCCATCATGACCAGGATGGCGTAGCCCACGGCGAAGCGCCGGCCTTGATAGATGGCGCGGCGCGGCGACACGGTGGCCGCCTGGCCTACCTGCTCGATTTTCGCCTGGACCTGCTGGGCTGCCTGCTGCGTCACCTGCGCGGCCTGCTGCGTGGCCTGGGTCGCTTGCTGGGCCGCGTGCTGTGTGACCTGCGCCGCGGCGGGCGAGACGGTCGCTACGGCATCGACGGCAGCGGCGACGGGTGCGGGGACGGACGCGGAGGAGGCGTCGCCTTCCGCCTGGGGCGCCGGTGTATTGCTGTCCGTGGGATCGGGCATGAAGCACCTCCGGTGTGGATCACTGCCGCGGGGTGCAAGAACTATGCCAGAGGCCGCCGGAGTGGACCTAGCAACGGCCGGCAAGAAACACCGTGCTGGCCGCCGGATCGCGATACCTCCAGAACTACATGCCGCGGTCCCTACATCGCGCCTCCCGACACCGCGCTGGTGCAGATTCCGGGCGCCTTTAGGGGAATGACCACGCTGACGACCAAGGAGTACGGGCGCGATAAATCGCGCGGCTACAGACAATAGGTTACTTGAAACTGCACCAAGTACGCCTCGTACTCAGCACTCATCGTACTCAGTATTCAGCACTCGTCATCCCTGGAGCGAACTGACCAAGGAGCTGTACTTCTCGACCATGGTCGAGGCGCGGTCCTGGTTGCGCGCTTCGGCAATGATATGGAAGGTCGGCTGGTCGGCATCGGGCAGGATCAGCACCCACTCGTTGCCGTTCTCCATGATCTTCACCCCATCCACCTGCGGGATGTTGTTGTCGCGGTAGCGCTCGTTGAGCAGGCGCATGACCTTGCCTTTGTCCTCCCACGGGCAAGTCACATCCTTGCGGATCATGGCGTACTTCGGCAGGTCGCTGACCACGTCCGACAGCTTAACCTGCAAGCGCGCGGTTAACTCCACCAGCTTGGCGATGGCGAACATGCCATCCGGCATTGGGTGGAAGGCAGAGATCGCAAACGAGCCGTTGCCCTGGCCGGAGAGGCCCACATGGGGTTCGTTCGCGGCTTGCGCCAGCGCGGCGGGCGTGCCCTGCGTGCGCACCACCTGGCTGCCCGCCCGTTCGGCCACCGTTTCCAGGCTGCTGGGCGCGTACACGGGCACGGCGATATTAGTGCCGGGATAGAGGGTCACGTAGAGCGCGACCACCGCGGCCAGTGCATCGATACCTTCGAGAACCCGCCCCGTGTCATCCACCAGGTAGATCCGCTCGCCGCCCGTGTCCAGGCGCACGCCGAACCCGGCGTTCACCGACTTGGTAATCGCGCTCAGGCGGTCCATACCCGCGTCGAACTGATCCTGTGTTTGCACCAGGCTCGACTCGTCAATCGCCGCGTTGATCGCCACCACGTCGCAGCCAAGCTGGGTGAGCAACGGCGGCAGGATCTGCGCGGTGCTGCCGCCGGCGTAGTCCACCACGATGCGGTTATAGGGCGATCCGTGATGGACGGCCTGCACGTCGATGTTCTGCAAAAAGTCATCGGCGTAGCGCTCGGTTACGCCGGTCGGGTAGAAAATGCGGCCAATCTCGTCGAGGAAGACGCGGCGGAAGTCTTCGCGGAAATAGGTTGTCTCGATCTTACGTTCGGTGGTCTTCGGCAACTCCAGTCCCTGGCTGTCGAAGAAGCGGATATCGACGACGCGGTTGTCCACCGGGGACAGGCGCAGATGGATGCCCCCGGCCGCATCGCTGATGCGCGTCCAGTAGCGCGTCACCGGAATGGGCACCGACCCCATATCGGCCACATGGATGCCCGCCGAGGGCAACCCGGAGATGGCGGCACGCTTGAGCATACGGGTGATATAGTGCGCGTCGCGGTTGACGGCCACCATCGTCCCGCGGACCAGTGTGCCGCCATAGGCCGCGCCCAGTTTGGCCGTAAACTCCGGGGTCAGGTCCACATTGACCACCCCGGTGACGCCGAAGCGGCCAAAGAGGTTGCGCCGGCCCTGCGCGCCCCAGATGAGGCTGGTCGATAGAGTAGCCCCGGCCTCGATCTCTTTATCGGGCCAGACCTTGACGTTGGGCTGGATCATGGCCCCTTCGCCCACCGTTGTGGCGTCGCCGACGACCACGCCCTCGAAGATCATGGCGCGGCTCTTGACGCTGACCTGGCGACACAAAATGGCGCCCCGCACTTCGGCGCGGTCGCCGATGTAGCAGTTGCGCCAGACGATGCTGCGATCCACAATCGCACGGGTATCCACGATGGTGTAGTCGCGGATCACCGCCGGCCCCTGGATCGTGGCGCCTTCTTTCACCTTCACGCCGCAGGCCAGAAAAATCGGACCGTGCAGATGGGCGCTCGGATCGATCTCCACGTCATCTTCCGCCCACACGCCCGGCGCAACTTCCTTGCCGGCATGGGGCATGTTGAGCTGCCCCGCGAGCAGATCGCCCGTCGAGCGCATATAATCGGGAATACTGCCGATGTCGCACCAGTAGCCGTCGGCCACGTAGCCGTACATCGGGTCGCCCTTCTTGAGCAGCAGCGGAAACAGATTGGTACTGAAGTCGAAGACCCGGCCCGGCTTGAAATAGCCCAAGACTTTGGGGTCCAGCACATAGATCCCGGTGTTGACCGTATCGGAGAAGACTTCGCTCCAGGACGGCTTCTCCTGGAATTGCTTGACGCGGCCGTCTTCGTCCATGATCACCACCCCGTAATCCAGCGGATTCGGCATCCGCTTAAGCACCAGGGTCGCCAGGGAACCCTTCGCCCGGTGGTATTCCACGGCTTTGGTCAGGTCGAAATCGCACAGCGCGTCGCCGCTGATCAGCAGGAACGTATCATCCAGCCATTTCTCCGCCTGCTTCACGCTACCGGCAGTGCCGAGCGGCGATTCTTCGATGCTGTAATGGATGGTCAGGCCGAGCGAACTGCCGTCGCCGAAGTATTCCTGGATGTTCTCGGCCATGTACTGGAGAGTGATGACCACCTCATCAACGCCGTGCGCTTTCAGCAGATCGAGAATGTGCGCCATGCACGGCTTGTCGACCACCGGCACCATGGGCTTGGGCCGGCGCAAGGTGAGGGGCCGCAGGCGGGAACCTTCACCGCCCGCCATTACCACTGCCTTCATCGCTACTCCTCCGCTATCTGGTACGGAAACCGCGCCCGCGCCGGTAATTGCGCGGGCGGCCGGTCCCGATCAGGGGATGGATGTTAGATTCGGATTATACTACGGCTACGAGGCTCCGTCAAAACGGCACAGTGCGCCGGGCGGCGCCCCTTGCCGCGGGCGGCGGGCGCGTGCGATAATGCGGGGCAGCCAATAAGCAATCGGCACTAAGCTCAGCACTTACCGGGCCAATGCCGGCCCGCGGGGTGCTGCGGAGGGAGGACGGCACATGAGCCGCTATTCACGCCGGCGCACGCGGCGTAGCAGCCGCGACGAAGCGGGACGCCGCGCTGGGCGCTTGGTCAGCAATCCGCTGATCGTCGTCGCCGTGGCCCTGTTTATAGTCGGGTTGCTCGGCACGGTAATCCATGTGTCCAGCCTGCCGATCCCACAAGAGATCGGCATCTGGAGCCTGATCACCTCCAATATCCTGCTGATTATCGGCGCATTTAGCCGCGAGATGTGATACCGGGCGACCTCGACAGACGGCCACGGATACGATATAGTGTGGGAGGGAGCCACCGGGAACCCGCTGGTTCCGCTGACCCGCTCCGGCTGCGCCCGTTGTTGGATAGCGGGCGCGCCTATCGCCCCCGCTGCGCCCGGCAGATCCCACTGCTTCCCCGGCCCGGCGGGCCACCGCTCTTAAGCACAAAGGGACACCGCCATGCACCGCAAGCGATTGTTCCGGCTGGTTCTGCTGGCCGGGGTGTTACTGCCGCTCGGCCTGACCGGGGCCGCGAGTCCCGCCGCCCGCGCCGCCGACTTCGCCGACAGCGCGTTCTTACGCACCTGGATGCGCACCGACGCGCCGGTGGCCGCCAGGCAGGCCGCCCGCTCCTGGTACTGGGGGCCGGCGCCCCTCTGTAGCCTGCGCGAACCCTATGCCGAGGCGCCCGACGGCAGCGGTACGCGCCTGGTGCAGTATTTCGATAAGAGCCGCATGGAACTGAACAACCCGGCCGGCGACCCATCCAGCCCCTGGTATGTCACCAACGGCCTGCTGGCCTACGAGATGATCGCCGGGCAGGTGCAGACGGGCAACAACCGCTACCAGGCCCACCCGCCCGCCGAGATCCCCCTTGCTAGCGACGGCGACGATACGAGCGCGCCCACCTATCGCAGCTTCCAGCAGGTGACTTCCACGCCCGCCGCGGCCCATCTCTCGCCCAGCGCCCTGGGCCGGCGCGTCACGGCTACCATCGACCGGGCGGGCACGGTGGGCAACGACCCGGCCAAGGTCTACTACCCCGGCACGGCGATTACCTTCTACGAACCGGCGACCCATCATAACGTGCCGGAGATCTTCTGGAACTTCATCAACCAGACCGGGCCAGTGTTCGTGGGCGGCAAACTGGCTCCCGGCAAGCTGTCGGAGCCGGCCACCTTCGTCACCGGCCTGCCGATCAGCGAAGCCTACTGGGCGCATGTGCGCGTGGGCGGCCAACCCACCGACGTGCTGATCCAGGTCTTCCAGCGCCGGGTGCTCACCTACATCCCGGCCCTGGCCGCGCCCTGGAA
>JAICKM010000021.1 GCA_025927935.1 Chloroflexia bacterium
CTGGGCTGGGGCCGCCGGGCGCTGGCGCTGGCCTGGGAGCTGGGCGAGACCGAGACTCTGGTCCATGCCCTGACCAATATCGGCGTGGCGGAGTTGAAGCTGGGCGACGAGACCGGCCACGCGACGCTGGAAATGGCGCTTACCACCGCGCTGGCGCATGAGCTGCACGATCACGTAGGGCGCGCCTATGCGAACCTCGCCTGCGCCGCGATCGAGGTGCGCGACTACGCGCAAGGACTGCGTTACCTGGAGGAGGGCCTGGCCTACGTTACGGCGCGCGACCTGGACACCTACGGCCCCTATATGCGCGGGTGGCGGGCACGGGCGCGGTTCGAGCAGGGGCATTGGCAGGCGGCGGAAGAGGATGCCCGCCGGGCGCTGCGCGACCCTCCCGGCGCCGCGGTGGTCCCGCTCCCGGCGCTGATCACCCTGGGCCATTTGTACGCCCGGTGCGGGGAGCCTTCCGCCGCCGCCCTGCTGGACTCCGCCCGCACAATCGCCATCCCCACCGGGGAGCCGCAACGGCTGGGGCCGCTGGCGGCGGCGCGGGCGGAGGCGGCGTGGTGGCGGGGCGACGCCGCGCAGACCCTGGCCGAGGCGCGGACAGGTTACGACCGGGTGCTGCACACCGGCGACGGCTGGATGCTGGGCCAGTTGGTTTTCTGGATGTGGCGGGCCGGGGACCGGGCCGCGCGCGCGGCCCGGCTAGCGCTGCCCTACGAACTCATGCTGCGCGGCGAGTGGCGCGCCGCCGCCGCCGAATGGGCGCGCATCGGGTGCCCCTTCGAACAGGGCCTGGCCCTGGCCGAGGGCGATGAGGCCGCGCAACTGGCCGCGCTGGAGATATTCGATCAGCTCGGGGCGCGGCCCGCCGGCGAGGCGTTGCGCCGTAAGCTGCGCGCCGCGGGGGTGAAAGGCATTCCACGGGGCGCGCGGCCAGTCACGCGCGGCAATCCCTTTGGGTTGACCGGGCGCGAAAATGAGGTACTGACATTGCTCGGCGAGGGCTTGAGCAACGCCGATATCGCGGCGCGGCTTTCCATCTCCGCGAAGACGGTCGATCATCATGTCTCGGCCATCCTGGCGAAGATCGGCGCCCACACCCGTGGTGAAGCGGTGGCGGCCGCCCGGCGCGGATAGCGGCGCTCAGATAACTGCGGGGCGCGATGTGATCCACGCCTGATACCGACCTTGCCGTGCCGGGTAGCGGCGGCTAGCCGGGGCGGGCCTCCGGTTGCGGCGCGGGTTGCGCGGATGCCAGGGCGGCCCCGGCGCCGGGGTGGCGGAGCAAGTGGAGGATGGTGTTGAGGCTGTTTGTAGTGCGCTCGGTCTCCGCGGTGAGGGCGGCGGCCTGGTAGCTCGGCTCCGGCCCTATGGCGGCGACCAGGCCGCGCTGGGCGGCGCGCAGATCGGGCAGGGGGGCCGTGGGCAGGGTAGGGTCGCGCAGAGCCTGGGCGATGGCGGTCAGGATGGTGTCAACATCGGCGACGAAGGGTTGCAGCGCGGCGGGCCGGGACGGCGCCGGGTGCTGATATAGCCCGGCCTCGATTGCCATGACGGCATGGGCAAAGCGGTGCGAGTTGGCGAGCAGGCCCGTCGCCAATTCGTTGTCGCGCGGGGACGAGGCGGCTTCGTTACGCAGGCGGTCGAGCGAGGCTTCGGCGTTGGAGCGGGCCAGCCGGGCCGCGAGCCGGGCGGCGTGGACGCGGGCCGGGTCGAACGGGCCGGGATGCCGGTAGCCGGCCATGACCAGGGCAAAATAGCGGCGGTACGCATCGAGCAGATCGGCCAGGATGGCCGGGGTCTGGGTGCGTTCCCAGGTGGGCCAGAGGCGATAGGCGGCCAGGCCCAGGATGCCGCCCGCAAGCGTGTACAGGCCGCGCTCCAGGATGGTCGCCTGCGGATTGGCGCCCGCGAACCCGGTGAGGATGACGACCAGCCCGGTGACGGGCACGATGGACAGGCCGAAGTTGACCTGGCCCAGGCTGCGGGCGAGGAACACCAGGACGCCGACCAGCAGGACCTGAGCCGGTATCTCCCCGAACACCAGATGCACCAGGGCGGTCGCCAGCACCAACCCCAGCATCGTACCGCCTATACGGCCCAGACCCCGGCTGATCGTGGTGCTGAAGTCGGGCCGTAGGGTCAGGGCGGCAGTCATGGGCAGCCAGTAGCCGCGCGGGAGCGCCAGCCCGCGGGCGAGGGCCGCGGCCAGTGCCAGGCAGCCGGCGAGCCGGATGGCGTGGCGGAACGCAGCGGAGTCCAGGCTGAGATTTGCGCGCAAGATGGCAAGCGCGCCGCGCGGGCGCAGGGCCGAGGGCCGGGCCGCAGCCCCGCGCAAGGTGCCCTCTTCGCCCGCCACGCTACCTTCCTGGACAATCTCCACCGCGGCGCGCAACTGGCCGGCCAGCGCGTCGGCGTGGCCCAGTATGCCGGCGCGCTGCAACCGCTGCCGATCATCGGCCCCGGCCAGGGGGTCCTGGCGCAGCGCCGCGACGGTTGCGTCGATGCGCGCCAGGGAGTCGGAGTCGCCTTCCAGGGGCCGGTCGAGGGCAATCATCTCGGCGAGAGCAGAGAGCACGCGCCCGGTCGCGTCCCAGATGGCGTCCACGGCCTGCAGCGCGGGCGGGTCATCCTGGGCGGCACGCAGGTGCGTGCGGGTGCCGTTCAGCACCAGCAGTTCGAGGCGGATGCGTTCGGCCTCGTCGAGCAGGGCGCGGAAGGATTCCGCCGTGGCTCCGTGGTCGCTGCCCAGGCCGAGCAAGGTGGTGGCCGCGGTGTTGATCTCGGCGGTGGCCGGAGGCGCGGTGTCGCGCCCGGAGGGCGCCCGCGTGTAGATGGCGAGTTGGCGGAAGACGGCAGCCAGGGCCTCGCGCTCGGGGCCGAAGCGGCCGACCGGCCAGACCGCCACCGCGAGCACGGTCTGTAGCAGGCCGCCGGCCAGGAAGAGCACGCCCTGCCCGACCGCGAGGTCCGGCACGAGGGGATGCGCGCCGTAGACCAGCAGCACAATGATGCCGGTCAGGCCGATCTGCGTGGCCGCTGGCCCGAGGGCCACCAGCAGGCCGCCCGCCAGACCCCAGATCGCCGCCAGCACGACGGCCAGCCAATCAACCGCGCCGGTGGCCGAGCCGACAAAGACGGAGAGCGCCCCGGCGAGACTCGCCAGGAGCATGCGCCCGGCGCGCAGGCGGTAGGGGCCGGGCCGGTCGGCGAAGGCGACCTGGAGGGCGCCGGTGCTCGCCGTCAGGCCCAACAGGAGTTGGCCTGTGGCCGCCCCGACCGCCAGCGGGATGAACACGCCGATGGCGTTGCGCAGCGCGGTCCAGAATACGAGCTGCGAGCGGTCGATGCGCACAATATCCCGCCAGAGTTTGCGCCAGGCCGGAACTGCATCCGCTGTATCCATAGCCCGGCTATTGCACTAAACGTGCCCGTTGTGCGGGATCCGCCGGATGGGCCGGGGCACGGATCGGGGGCGGGCTATGCCTCCGTGATCCGGTCGAGGAGCGGCAGCCGGTAGACGAAGCCGGGACTGCCGAGGTATAGCCCGGCATCGACGTTCACGCAGCGCCCGCCGGCATAGACGAACGGCGCATCGACCTCGGTGGGCGGTTGCCGGGTCATCGCACTGATCGGCGTGTGGCCGTGGATCAACTGCGACCCACCGAAGCGTTGCAGGAAGGCCAGCGCGGTCGCCGCGCCGGTGCGCTGGGTATCGACAAACGCGCGGCGCGCAGAGAATTCGCCCAGGAAACGGTCATAGGTGTCCATATCCCGCCCGGCCAGGATGGCGCGGAACGCCGCGTTCACCTCGTCGATAGAGGCGCCGTAGTCCATATACAGGAGAGCATCGGCGTGGATTAACAGCCGGCCGGCGACCAGCGCCATGGCCGGCAAGTTGGTGATCCAGTCTACATGGCGCGGGGTGAGCCGGGCCAGATCTTGGGTTTGCCCGCCGTTGCGCTGCCACTCCAACATGAAGACGGCGCCCAGGCCGGTGAGTGGGGTGCCGAAGTGCTGCGCCGCCAGGATTAGCACCTCGTGGTTGCCGAGCAGGGCGCCTACGTGCCCGCCGGCCTCCGTAGCCTGGGCTTGCAAGCGCATGACCAGTTCCAGGACACCGACGCCGTCCGGGCCGCGGTCGAAGAAATCGCCGGTGAACCAGAGCGTGGCTGGACCGCCCGCCCAGGTCTGGTTGCCGTCGATCAACTCGGCATCGCGCAGCAGGCCGAGCAACTTGCGGTATTGGCCGTGAACATCGCCGATGACATAGACAGCGCCGGTCTCTTGCATGGTCTCCCTCTACGGCAAAACAGGACGGGCGCACTCCAGGAGTGCGCCCGTCCGCCGGATCGGCACGAAGGCGGGTTAGTTGTTGGTGCCCGGCGGGCGCGGGGCCACGACCGCTTTGCCCTCGATGATGCCGCCGTCGGTGCTATGGCCGTTGGCCGCGGGCGCGGCCTCCGGGTCGATGCCCGCCACGCGGCTCATCAGGTCGCTCATTTTCACACCGGTGAGCGTTTCCACCAGGGCGGGGAACTGGGCGATAATGCGCGTCACGTCGCCGGTCAACTGATGCGCGCCCAGGCCGTTGCTGCCGTCGCCGGTCGAGACGATGGTGATGCGGTCCACCTGGCTGAGCGGCTTGCTGATATTGGCGACCACTTCGGGCATGGCGGTGAGCAGCTTATCCAGGATGGCGGCCTCGTTGTACTGCTTGAAGGCTTGCGCGCGCAGGTGCATAGCGTCGGCTTCGGCCTGCCCGCGGGCGCGGATCACGTCGGCGTCGGCAAGACCCTGCATACGGTTGGCATCGGCCTGGCCGCCGCCCTGGACGCGGACGGCTTCCGCGGCGCCCTGGGCTTCGAGGATGCGGCGCTGGCGCTCGGCTTCGGCCAGCGTCTCGACGCGCTTGCGCTCGATCTCGGCCTGCTTGAGCACCGTGGCGATCAGTTCGCGCTCGCGGCGCAGGATTTCGGCGTCTTGCACCTTGATCTGCTCTTCGCGCTGCACGCGCTCGACACCGACCTGCGCGGCGATCACTTGCTGCTGCTGGACGTTGGCTTCGATGTCATACGCCTTGTCGGCGGTCGCCTTCTGCTTCTGCACCGTGGCGGCGTATTCGGCGCGAGCCACTTCGAGGTCGCGCTGGGCGGCGGCCTGCTTGGTGGAGGACGCCGTCTCGGCGATGACGCGCTCCTGGTCGGCCTGCGCCTTGGCGACCGACGCCTCGCGCATGGTGATCGCCTGGCGCATGGCGATGTCGCGGCTGGCCTCAGCCTCGGCGATGGCGGCGGCGCGGCGGATCGAGGCGTTCTCCGGCTTGCTCATGTTGACGATGTAGTCGTTCTTGTCGCGCACATCTTTGATGGTGAAGGAGATGATCTCCAGGCCCATCTTCGCCATGTCTTCCGCCGAGGTGGCGCGCATCTTATCGGAGACCATCTCCGGCTGCTTGACGATTTCTTCGACCGACAACTGGCCGACGATGCCGCGCAAGTGGCCTTCCATGACCAGGCGGATCAGGTTCTCGCGATCCTGCGGGGTCTTGTTCAGGAACTGCTCGGCGGCGGTGCGGATACTATCCGGGTCGCTCTTGACTTTGATCTGGGCCACGGCCTCGACGGTCACGGCCACGCCCTGGCGGGTGTAGAGGTCCTGGGCCGGGGCCACGTCGAACGACATCAGTTCGAGCGAGAGGCTGCGGGCGCTCTGCACCATGGGCAAGACGAGGGTGCCGCCGCCCTTCACCACGCGCGGCTCCGATAAGCCGAAGCCGTAGACGATCAGCGCTTCGTTCGGTCCCACTTTGCGGAACAGGGTCGTGAACATCACGATCAACGCCAGGACCACGAACACCATTGCGACCACTATGATCAGGGGGTCCATGTTAACCTATCCTCTCCTTTTAGACATAATAGACGTGAATCGCCAACTCGTTCGCACCCCTACTGGTTGCGTAAATCTCGCGTATAGGATGCATTGCCATTCAACGGATGCGTGTTGGGTTCAGCAGCGGGGTCCACCCGCGCGGCCACGGGAGGCGGTATATCCGCCGTGATAGGCGCGGGTTGGACGTAGGCCAGGCCCCGCTCGTAGCGGCTGATGACGACTTCGGTGCCTTTGGGCAAGGGTTGGCCGGTGGCGCTGCGCGCGCCTTCGACCCGGCGGCTGCCGCCCTTGGAGAAGACGATCTCGCCGGTGCCCTCCGCGGTGATGCCGCTGACGACGCGGGCGCGCGTGCCGGGCAGATGAAAATCGGCCCGGCGCATGGGCGTGGTCTGGCCCCGCCAGAGTATATAGCTCAGCACAAAGAAGACGAGCGCGCCGCCCGCGGCCCCGCTGATCAGCGCCAGGATGGTGCTGACGATGGGACCGAGATGCATGGTGCTCTGAAAGATGTAGCCCGCGCCGCCGAACCAGGTCAGGAAGGACAGGACGGTGGGCAGGTTCAGCGGACTCAGCCCCTCGATCTGTTCGCTGAGGTGGGGGCCGTGCGCTTCGCCTCCCGCGTGCGCGTGATCGCCGGCATGGAAATCGGGACCGTGCCCGGCGTGCCCCAGGTCATGCGGCACGTGCCCGGTGTGGCCTAGTTCGTGCGGCACATGATGGGCGCCCCCGCCGAAATGGCCCAGGTTCAAGACCAGCGACAGGGCGGTGAACAGGAAGCCAAAGAGGAAGAAACCCAGGTATAAATTGGCTAGCCAATCCGAGCCGAAGAGCATGGTATACTCCTTTCCATCGACCAGACCGGCAACCGGGCGTTCGCCTTCAGATGGGGAAGGGGGGCCGTCGGGTTGTCATGGCGCCGGTGAGCGGTGGTCGCCGTCGCTTTGCAATAGTATACGGCGAAACGGGGGCCAAGGTTACATACTTTACGTGTCTATTTGATTATAGCATACCGTTTCAAGGCGGGATAGCGGGCCGGCGCCCGTCACGGCGCCAGGGGTGGGACAGCGGGGTGGGCCGCCCGGCCCCTCAAGGGGCGGGCTACGAGTACAAAGCCCGCCTGCGCGGGCTGTGCCGGTGGAAGGCGGGGTGCGAAAGTGGAGACCTTTACTCATGATATGGTTATACCAAGTTGCATTTATATTAGGTCGGATTTATACTAGGGAAGTAGAATTATGACTTACCCCTACCCCGAATTATTGCCGTTGCTCCAGATCCAATGTGCGCCGTCCGAGTATCGACGTCTGACCGCCGATACTACGCTTACGCGTTTGCAGACGAATCCCCAGCTTTATGAGGCTTATTGGCGGATCATCCCACGCTACACCTATGCCTATTGCCCTATCTGCCAGATCCGCTATCAGGCCCCCGCCGATACCTATAGCGTAACCGGCTGGCTTCCGCACCGCCATTTCTTCCACGCTTTGTATGTCACGCAAGCCGGACCATTGCGGCAGCATAGCTGCCCTCATCTGCTCGGTATACAGCTATTCGTGAACTTCCATAGCAACCTACCAACCGAACTGACGTGGTTTGAGAATCAATCCGGGGAAGTGCCGTATCTCACCCCATGGTTTTTCCCGCCCGATATCCCTGGTTACGCGATATTGCATGCGCTACCCATTTGCCGCATTGAGGATGAACAATTCGTGCCGCGCTATACGGTGTTTATCCTTACGTACTTCAGCCAAAGTCCGCATATTGTACTGGAACGCCACTACGCCGCCGAGTGGGCGCGTGGTCAGGGGGACAGTGAATTTTACCCGGCGACGGTGGCGGCTCCCGGTCCATACGGGTATCGCCTGTTGCGCCGCTGGCGAGACACCGCGGCTGGGGCGCAGTACAATCTTTCGACTTGGGCGGCTAAAGGACGGCTGGGGTGGCTTGACGTGACGCCGCCGGAGTTGCCTTTACAAATGGGACCGGCGGTCGAGTTACCGGCCCTATATCGCAGCATCTCTGGGGCGCAGCATGAACAACTCTGGCGCCGGGGCCGGATGGAAAAGCACTCCTGAATGCAGGCATCAGGCACGTATTGGGTGCGGACGCGGTGTGCTACACAGGGCAGCAGTTCACGGCGGGATAGTTTCACGTTCTAGATTCCGGTGGGCATCTGCGACGGAACGCGGGCGGGAGTAGACGCTATTGGCGGAACCGGGGCCAATTTATACGATCGGGCATTCGACCTTGGCGCAGAACGAATTCATCGCCGTGCTGCAAAGCTACGGCATCGGGCTGCTGGCCGATATTCGCACGGTGCCGCGGTCGCGGACCAATCCGCAGTATAACCTGGACGCGCTGCCCGCCGCGCTGGCGGAGGCGGGCATCGGCTATACACACCTGGCGCGGCTGGGCGGGCTGCGCGGGCGGCGCAAGGATCTGCCTGCGGGCGAGTCGCCGAACGGCGCCTGGCAGAACACCAGCTTTCGCAACTATGCCGACTACGCGCTGACCCCGGCTTTCGCCGGGGGCCTGGCCGAACTGATCGCCCTGGCGACCGGCCCCACGGCGATTATGTGCGCGGAGGCGGTCTGGTGGCGCTGCCACCGGCGCATCGTGGCCGATTATCTGCTGGTGCGCGGTGTGCCGGTGCGCGACCTGATCCCGCCCGCGCCGCCGGAAGCCCATAAGCTGACGCCGTTCGCGTGCGTCCAGCCGGACGGCACGATCCTGTACCCGCCACCGGAGGAAGCACCCGATGATTCCACCTGAGCCGATCCCGCCGCCCGCCGGATGGCAGATGGCCGGGCAGGCGCGCATCCCGGTGGTGCCGCCCTATCGCCTGGATCTCACGGCGACGGTGCTGCGGCGCATCGCGCTGAATCCGGTGGATGTGCTGGCGGCGGATGGACGCTACATGCGCGCGTTCGCGGGGCCGGGCGGGGCCTGGGTGGTCGCGGCGACCCAGGCAGCGGGCGCGGACGCGCTTGACGTGGCCGTGTATGGTCCCGCCAGGCAGCCGCCGCATCCGGCGGCTGTCGCGGACCTGGCGGCGACGCTGCGGCGCACGCTCGGCACGCAGATCGACCTGGCCGGGTTTTACGCGGCGGCGCGGGCCGTGCCCCGGTTGTATCCGCTGGTGGTGCAGGCCGAAGGGGTCAAGCCGCCGCGCTACCCCACGCTGTGGGAGGCGATCTGCAACACGGTGGTGTTCCAGCAGGTGAGCATCGACGCGGCAATGGCGAGTATGCGCCGGTTCATCACCCACTATAGTGTGCCGGTGGCGTTCGGGGAGACGGTGCTGTATCTCTTTCCCACGCCGGAGGCGACGCTGGGCGCCGACCCAGCAGCCTTGCGCGCGCAGGGCCTCAGCGGGGCGAAGGTGCGCACGTTACAGAATCTGGCGAACGAACTGCTGGCCGGGACGCTCACGGCGGCGGAACTGGATGCGCTGCCGACCCCGGCGGCGATGGCGCGGCTGACAGGGTTGCGCGGCATCGGCCCGTGGACGGCGGCGGTGATCATGCTGCGCGGCTTCGGGCGGCTGGATGCTTTTCCGGCGGGCGACAGCGGGGCGCGGCGCAGCATGGCGGGCTTGCTGGGCGTGGCCGAAGCCGAGCGCGGCGTGGACGGCGCGGCGATCCTGGCGGCGCTGGGACCCTGGCGGGGGATGCTCTATTACCACCTGCTGCTATGGCGCTTGCAGCAGCGCGGGCTGCTTACACCGGCTCCGGGTGGACCGTGACCCGGTACGAGGTGCCCATCGCGTCGCGCACGGCCCGCTCGATCTCGGCGGTGCGGGCGTGGGCCTCGGTGATCGGCAGGTCGCCCGGCAGGCCGACATGGATGGTCAGCACGGCGCCCAGCTTGCTCAGGCCCATTTGTACCTGGCGCACCGTACCTGGCCCGGCGACCGCCTCGGCGGCCTGCACTACGCGGGCGCGCAGGGCCGCGTCGTCGGTCGGTTCCACGAGGTAGGTCTCGTCGTGGCGCGGCTCGATGTGGATCTCGACGGCATGGAGGCCGCGGATCTCGCCGCGCAGCGCCGTCTCCACCTGGTCGGCGGTCGCGTGGGCCTGGGCCAGCGACTGGTCGGCGGGCACTTCCATGTGCATGTCCAGGCGCAGCCCCTCCGGCGTCTCGAAGGCGCGCACATGGTGGACGCCGACAGTCAGCCGCGCGGCGATCACACGGGCCAGGTCGGTGGCGCCCTCGCTGGCCGGGGCGACCGGGTGGGTGTGGACCACGACATCGGCGCCGGGCACCACGCCACGCACCTGGGCGATGACGTTCTCGGAAATGGCCTCCGACTCTTCCAGCGATAGCCCGCGCGGCACGTTGACCACCAGGTCGGCATACGCCTTGTCGCCGACGTAGCGCAGCCGCGCGCTGTCCGTGGTCAGCACACCGGGGGTCGTGGCGGCGACGCTCTCCAGGGCGGGCACGAGGTGGTGCGGCACTTCGTCCATCAGCGAGTTGACGGCCCGCCCGGCCAATCCCCAGGCGGCGTGGAAGATAACGGCGGCGACGGCCACCCCGGCGGCGGCATCGACCACCGACAGCCAGTGCGCGGGCCAGTGGAGCGCCTGGCCCACGGCGATCAGGATGAGGCTGCTCAGCACCGTGCCCGAACTCCAGAGGTCGCTGGCGAAGTGGGCGGCATCGGCGGCCAGGGCCTGGCTGTGGGTCTCGCGGGCCACGCGGGCCAGGTAGCGCGACCGGCTCAAATCAATCGCCAGGGCCAGGATCAGCACGCCGAAGCTGAAGACGTTGATCTCCGGCACCTCCGGTTCGCCAAAGGCTTTGCGGTAGGCTTCGTAGAGGATGCCCAGCGAGGTCATGGTCAGCAGGAAGACGGCGAACAGCGCGACCAGGCTCTCGGCCTTGGCATGGCCGTAGGGGTGGTTGCGGTCGGGGGGCCGGTCGGAGACGCGGATGGCGGCAAAGGAGAGGATGGTGCCGATCAGGTCGAGGCCCGAATGGAGCGCCTCCGACAGCAAACCTAGGCTGCCCGTGAGCAGGCCCACGACCAGCTTGGCCGCGGCCAGCAATACGGCGGCGATCATCGAGGAGATCGCCGCCCCTTGCTTGCGCCGGGCGCGGTCGGCGGCGGTTTCGGTGGCCGCGGGCGGCGGGGGGGTTTGTGTGCCGATCATCGATTCGCTACCTCGTGCTGTCCTCTCGCGTTCGCCATCCCGGCCGATCCCGGCAAGCCGTGTGCCGCCGGGCGGCCCCGGCTCGCCATATCAGGTGAAGGCGGCGATGCCGGTGATCTCGCGGCCCACGACCAGCGTGTTGATCTCGTTGCTGCCCTCGTAGGTGTAGACGGCTTCCATGTCCACAAAGTGGCGGGCGACGTGGTTCTCCAGCAAGATGCCGTTGCCGCCCAGGATCTCGCGGCCCAGGGCGACCACCTGGCGGGCTTTCGCCGCGTTGTGGGCCTTGGCGAGCGACGCCTGGCCCTCGGTCATGGCGCCCGCGTCGCGCAGCACGCTCAAGCGCCAGGTCAGCAGTTGCATGGCGACGATCTCGGACAGCATCTTGACCAGCTTTTCCTGGATCATCTGATAAGAGGCGATGGGCTTGCCGAACTGCACGCGCTCACGGCTGTAGCGCAGTGCGATCTCATAGGCGGCCTGGGCGTGGCCGATGGCTTCCCAGGCCACGCCGTAGCGCGTGTTCTTGAGCACATTGGCGACATCGCGGAAGGAGCGCGCACCGGGCAGCCGGTTGGCCGCGGGGACCACGCAGCCGTCGAGCACGATGTCGGCGTTGATTACGGCCCGCTTGGCGATCTTGCCGGTGATGGGCGTGGCGGTGAAGCCGGGCGTGCCCTGCTCAACCAGGAAGCCGTGGACCCGCCCGCTCTCCTGGTCGCGCGCCCAGATGATGGTCACATCGGCGAAGGTGGCGTTGCCGATCCAGCGCTTGGCGCCGTCGAGCACGTAGCTGTCGCCCTGGCGCCGGGCCGTAGTCTGCAAGTGTGCGGCATCGGAGCCGACCAGCGGCTCGGTCAGCCCGAACGCGCCGATGAGGTCCATGCGCGCCAGGCCGGGTAGCCAGCGCCGTTTCTGCTCCTCGGAGCCGCAGTAATAGAGGCTGGACATCGCCAGCCCGCTGGTCACGCCAAAGAAGGTGCAGAGTGAGGCGTCGCCGCGGGCCAGTTCCATGCTCGCCAGCCCGGTCGCCACGCTGGACAGCCCCGGACAGCCGTAGCCCTGGATCACCCCGCCGCAGATGTCCAGCGCGGCCAGTTTGGGGAGCAGCTCTGCGGGGAACTCGGCCCGCTCCCAGTACGGGTTGATGATGGGCGTGACTTCGGCATCGACAAAGGTGCGGACGCGGTCGCGCACCTCCCGCTCCTGGGGCGTCAGCAGCCCATCCAGATCGTAGAAATCGCGCGCCGGGTCCACCGGGGGCCGCGCCCCCTCGGTCGCTCCGGCGCTACCATCCGCCTCGACTTGCAGCGCCATGCGTGTGCTTCTCCTGTCATCTCCGTAAATAGGACGGCGTGGGTCCGCCCGGTGGGCCGCGATCCGCCCCTTGATTATAAACAATCGGGGCCGATCTGGCCCGGCGGTCCGGGCGGCGCTTGCCGGGCCGGGTATAATGGTGAGCGGTGGCCGATCCACGACGGCGCCCGGCGTCTGCCGTATATGTCGAGATCGCAGAAGAGGAGCGCGTACATGAGTCGCATTGGATTTGGCTGGTTTTTGCCCAACGGGCCGGAGTCACCGGAAGCACGGGCCACGTTTGCCGCGGATGTTGATCGCAATCTCCAGGTCGTGACCGGGCATTTCACGTCCGCCTGGATGGCCGACCACTTGCAGGCCGAGATGCACGATATGCTGGAGGGCTGGACCACGCTGACATATTACGCCGCGCGCCACCCGGAGTTGCTGTTCGGTCACGCGGTGCTGTGCCAGTCGTATCGCAACCCGGCGCTGCTGGCGAAAACCGCGGCGACCTTCCAGTACCTGACCGGGGGTCGCCTGGTCTTCGGTCTGGGCGCCGGTTGGAAGGAAGACGAATACCTGGCCTACAATTATCCCTTCCCCTCGCCGGGCACGCGGGTGGACGAGTTGGAGGAAGCGCTCCAGATCGTCAAAGCGCTATGGACGCAGGAGCAGGCGACCTTCGAGGGCAAGCACTACCAGATCCACGCCGCGTATTGCGAACCGAAACCCGTTCCTGTCCCGCCGATCATGATCGGCGGATGGCGGCCGCGTATGCTCCACTTGATCGCCAAGTATGCTGACTGGTGGGATGTCTCCGGCTTCGGGCTACCGCTCGCCAACTACCCAGGATTTGCCGCAGACATGGACCGGGCCTGTGCCGAGGTGGGACGGGACCCGCAGACCTTGCGCCGGACTTTTTCGACATCGTGTGTTTGTGCGCCCACGGAGGAAGCCGTCGAGACGCTGGCCGAGGGGCTGCGGCCGGGTCGCGGCTTTGTCGGCACGCCGGCGCAGATCGTGGAGCAGATGCGCCCCTTCCTCGACCTGAGGGTCGATCACTTCCAGCTAGCCTTCCACGGCTTCCCCGATACCGCGCCGGTGGAGTTGTTCATCGCCGAAGTGCTGCCCGCGCTGGACGCGCTTTAGCGGGAGAATCGGACAGGGCGCGACCGGGCACGGATGCGTTGCCGCGCGGGTCGCGCCCCGTCTGCCTGCTTAGCCGGACACCTGCGCTGCTCTGACCCCACCCGCGCCCTTGCGCATGTAATGTGGTGTGTGCCGCTGGACGGGCCGCAGCGGTTGGCTATCCTTGCTCTCCCAGATCCTGCTGATGCGGTTCACCCTGCCTGGCTTATGCACCGTGGCATCCGGCTCGCCGCGAACCGCTGCGGCCCCGGCGGGGCGGCGGAAACCGGGACTACCGGCCCCGCCGGTTGGGACCTCGGCCACTAGCGGGTGCGACCGGGCGGATCGTACAATGATGCTCAATCCAGGTGTGTTGTTTCTCGTGTGCCGGCTCCAGGCCGCCGCGCGGCGCGCCGCCTGATCGATGGGCGCGCACTGATCCGACCGCCGCTCACTCGCCCCGCCGGTGGCCGGCGGAGACGGGGTGGCAGAGAGCGCATGCTTGCACACTCTGAGCATGACTCCCGCACAGACGGAGCTTCGTCCCAACCTCGCAAGGAGTAGTCCATGATCCGGTACTTCCGCAGCCCCCGCGCCTGCGCGCTTTTCCTGCTGGCGGCCCTCGTAGCCGCGCTCACCTTGAGCGGGTGCGATACCCCCAGCGCCAGTAGCGCCGGCGCGCCGATTATGATTGGCGGCCTGTTTAATATCGGTGGGCCTATGGGTGGCCTGGATACCGAAGGCCAAAACGGCGCCCTACTGGCGGCCCAGGAGATCAATGCCGCGGGGGGCGTGCTGGGCACATCCCTGAATCTTGTCGTCAAAGACGGCAAGACCGATCCGGCCACCATCGAGCAGATCACGGGCGAACTCTTGCAGCAGCAGCCCGCGGCCCTCATCGGGTTCGGCGATACCGACTCGGTGCTCATCTCCGGCCCCTTCGCCCAGCGAGCCAACGTGCCTTTCGTCACCTATGGGGCCACATCGCCGCGGCTGCCCGTCACCGTCGGCTCGACGCTCTTTCTCGCCTGCTTTGGCGATAACGTCCAGGCCGCCGCCGGCGCGGAGTTTATGTACGACACGCTCCACGCTCGCAAAATCGCCCTCGTCTACGACAAAGGGGTCGAATACACCCGCTTGCTCGCCGGCTACTTCAAGGATCGCTGGACCGGGCTGGCCGGCCACGACTCGATCCTGACCGAGGAGACCTACCGCTACAAGGATACGGATTACAGTGTGCAGATCCAGCACATCAAAGCGTTGGCGACGCCGCCGGACGTGCTCTATATTGCGGCGATGCCCGGCGACATCCCGACCATCGTCAAGCAATTCCGCAGCAGCGGGGTCATGTTACCCATCGTGGGCGGTGACGGCTACGATACTCCCGACTTGCTCGCCGTGGGGGCGGCGGCCAATAACGTCTACTACAGCACCCACGCGCTGGTGAATGCCGACCAATCCAGCCCGGCGCTCAAAGCGTTCACCGAGCGCTATAAAGCGGCTTATAAGACCAATCCCAGCGCCTTTTCCGCCCTCGGCTACGATGCCGTGATGCTGGTCAGCGATGCCATTAAGCGCGCGGGCAGCGGCGACCCGGCCAAAGTCCAGAAAGCACTGGAAGAGACGACCAACTTTGCGGGCCTCACCGGCAGTATCTCCTTCAGCGCGGGCAATCACATTCCGCGCAAGGACGTGACGATGTTGGCCGTCAAAGACGGCAAGCTCGACCTGGCCTCGCAGTTGCAGCCGAAAGTCATTCCCGCGCCCTGATCGACAGGGCAAAAGAGGCGGCCTATGCTGTATAGGCCGCCAACTTCCAAGCTCGTTACCGAAACGCGCCCGGCCCACGCTGGGCGCGTTCGTTGTGTTTATGCTGCTTCCAGGGTGTCATACGGCAGCGTCTCCCCATCCTCGGCGCGGTGAGGGGGGTGGACCCGCGCGGGGCTTACCGGCGCGTGGCCTTCGGTCTGCTCGACATCGGCCAGCGCGCGGCGTAGCGCGCCCATGGCGCGGTGCAGCAGCAGCTTGATCGCGCCCTCGCTGCGGCCCATGCGCCGGGCGACCTCGGCCAATGGCAGCGGTTCGGGGCCGGCATAGCGCAGGGTGACGGCCTGGCGCTGGGCAGCGGTCAGGTGGGGCAGGGCACGCTGGATCAGCGCGCGGGCATACTCGCGCTGCTCGCGCGCTTCCAGCCAGGCTTCCGGGTCGGGATCGCCGGAAGGGATGTCCTGCGTGGGGGCCAGCGGGTCGTCCAGCGGCACATAGCTCACGCCGTGCTGCTTGCGGTACTCGCCGGCAATGATGGTGGCCGCGATGCGGTAGAGCCAGGCGGTGAACGGGATGCCGCGCCACTCGTAGCGCGGCAGGGCTTCCCAGGCGGCCAGGAATGTGGCGGCAGTCACATCTTCGGCCTGGGCCGTGTTGCGGGTGCGGCGGCGGGCGAAGCGCAGGATCACTGGATAGTAGCGATGGTAGAGCGCCTCAAACGCCGCCGGGTTCGCCTGAGCGGCGGCAACCAGGCTAGCCTGTTCATTCATCGACAGCGCGCCGGGGCTGCCGGCGGGGATGGGGGCGGGGGCGGCGCCGTGGACGGCGATGGACATATCGAAAACAGAATTCGCGAACATGAATCGGCTCCTTGACAACAGGCTCCCCGGCAACCAGAGCGCCGCCGGGCGAGCGCAAACCCCTCAGGGTCGGGGCGGGCGAGGGGCGGCCACGCGCCCCCCGCCGGCCGGACTACTGTAGCGCCGGCCGCAAGGCCGGCATCATGTCTAGTTGATGAAGGCTGGAGTTGTCGCCGCCAACGGCAGGGCGAAGGCCGGGGCCGGCGGGGCGGCCGGGCGCGGGGGCGCGGGGTTCTTCACCAGGGCACGCACCGCGATTTCCACCAGCGCCGGGTCGAACTGTTGCCCCGCGGCCCGGCTGACCGTGTCCAGCGCCACGCTGAACGGCCGCCGGGGCCGGTAGGGGCGGTCCATGCAGATCGCGTCCAGCGAGTCGGCGATAGCCAGGATGCGCGCGGCGAGGGGAATCGCCTCCCCACGCAGCCCGGTGGGATAGCCCGTGCCGTCCCAGCGCTCGTGATGGTAGCGCACACCCGCGTAGACCAACCCCAGGCTGCGTTCCTGCGGAAGCACCGCCGCGCCCAGGTCGGGATGCATATGCATCCAGCTTTGCTCGGCGGGGGTCAGCGCGCCCGGCTTCGCCAGCAACTCGGCGGGGAGCGCGAGTTTGCCGATGTCGTGGAGTAGCCCGGCAAGGTAGAGCTGCGCCAGATCCACGTCCAGCCCGGCGCCGATGCGAATCGCGAACCAGGCGACCCGCTGCCCGTGGTGCCAGACCGCCGGCTCACCCGTCGCCAGCGTGCGCAGCAGGCGCGCCACGCGGACGGACGATGCTTCGGCGGGCACCTGGTGGGCGAGCATCCAGCGGCGCCGGGCTTCCTCACGGCGCCGCCGCTCGATGTGATAACTGTTGGTGATCATATCTAACTGCCTTTCGCTCTCAGCAAGTCGGTCGCGTATGCCCGAGGGGGTCAACCCGAGATCCGGCCGCGCTCGTACAACCAGAGTGCGAAGCGGAGCCGCTTGTAGTCCATGATGTACTCGTTCCGTTCGCCGCGCCGGACCCGGTTCCGCATTGCCACGAGGCGGGCCGTTTCCAGCGCGGTGAAGGTGTCTGAGCTGTTCAGGATCTCGGTGGGGCCGGCGTTGTCCCGGCTCTGACCCAATGTATCGTTCTCGGTTTCGAACATGGCTATTCATCCTGACGGATATTGCACCTGTAGCCTCTGCTCTACTCGACCTGGAGAGGTACGGCGTTCTGGTTTCATTATGTGGGACAATTGGCTATAATGGTTGTCACAAGAACTGTCACAAAAACCGGGATGCGCGGCCACACTCCACCGGGACAACACCGGATGCCGGCAGGGATGTACCCGGTGGGGATAGGCCGGACATATGAGCCGCGGAGACGCCTGGGAACCCGCCGCCCACGGCGCCGCGCGGTGATAACCGGGGCGCGGGCAGCGCGCCCGCGCTATGCAACATCCCGCCTGGATGCAGGATGGGGCCTGGGGAATGACCCGGATGAGCGAATCAGCAGCGTTCGGCCAGTGGCTGCGGCAGCGGCGCAAAGCCTACGACCTCACGCAAGAAGATCTGGCCGAGCGCGTGAACTGCGGGTTCGAGACGATCCGCAAGATCGAGTCGGGCCGCCGCCGGCCTTCGCGCAGCATGGCCGAGTTGCTGGGCCAGGCGCTGGGCATCCCGGCGGCGGAACTGCCGGCCTTCGTCGAATTCGCCCGGCTAGGCAGCGGCGGCGCCGAACCGGAAGCGGCTGCCTCTAAAGAGGCAGGGGTGGCCCCGCCCCTGGCGCCGCCGAACCTGACGCCGCCGCCCCGGCGCCGTGCCCCGCTGGATCTGCCGGTCTTCCGCACCACGCTCGTCGGGCGCATGCGCGAGGCGGGCGAAGTGCGCGACTTGCTGGCCCGCGCCGAGGTGCGGCTGGTGACGCTGCTGGGGCCGCCGGGGATCGGCAAGACGCGCCTGAGTATGCAGGTGGCCGCCGCCATGCACGAGCAGTTGGTCGATGGCGCGGTGTTCGTGCCCCTGGCCGCCGTCACCGATCCGGCTATGGTCGGCACGACCATAGCGCGCCGGCTGGGCGCCAAGGAAGTCTCCGGGCAGCCGCTCAGCGACACGCTGAAGAATTATCTGCAAGGCAAGGAGCTGTTGCTGGTGCTCGACAATTTCGAGCAGATCATCCCCGCCGCGCCGCTGGTGGGCGACTTGATCGACGCCTGCCCGGAGCTGAAGGTGCTGGTCAGCAGCCGCACGGCGCTGGCGCTGTACGGCGAACACCAGTTCCCGGTGCCGCCGCTGGCCCTGCCCGATCCCCAGGCTCCCGCCACGCTCGACGCGCTGAAGCAGTACGAGTCTATCGACCTGTTCGTGCAGCGGGCGCGCGCCCTCAAGCCCGACTTCAACCTGACCGCCGAAACCGCGCCTGTTGTGGCCGAGATTTGCCGCCGGCTTGACGGGCTGCCGCTGGCGATTGAACTGGCCGCGGTGCGCAGCAAGGCCCTGGCGCCCGCGGCGATCCTGGCCCGCCTGGGCAACCGGCTGGCGCTGCTCACCGGCGGCGCGGCGGACCACACGCCGCGCCAGCAAACGTTGCGCGGGGCGATTGCCTGGAGCGATGATCTGCTGGATCCGGCGGAGAAGACCCTGTTCCGGCGCATGGCGGTTTTCGTGCGCGGGGCCACGCTGGATGCGGTCGAGGCGATCTGCCGCCTGCCCGATGCGCGGGATGCCCCTGGGGCAGACGCGCTGGCCGGCGTGACCTCGCTGCTGGACAAGAGCCTGCTGCGCGATACGGACCCGGTCGGCGGCGAACGGCGCTATTCGATGCTCTGGACGATCCGCGAGTATGCCGAGGAGCAGTTGGCGGCGAGCGGCGAGGCAGCCACTATCCGCGAGCAGCACGCGCGCTACTATCTGGCGCTGGTCGAGGCCGCCGAGCCGCACCTGCGCAGCGCCGGGCGCGATGTCTGGCTGGCGCGGCTGGACCAGGAGCATGACAACTTGCAGGCCGCGCTGGCCTGGGGCCTGGCCGAGCCGGAGCGGGTGGACCTGGCTCTGCGCATGGCCGGGGCGCTGCACTGGTTCTGGTATTTCCGCGGCTATTTGAGCGAGGGGCGCGACTGGATCGAACGAGCGCTGGCGGCGGCGGGCGGGGCGCGGCGCACCGCGGCGGGGGCCAAAGCGCTGGATGCGGCCGGGCGGCTGGCTCTGTTGCAAGATGACTACGCCGTCATGCGGCCCCGGCTGGAGGAAAGCGTCGCCGTCTGGCGGGAGGTGGGCGACGCGGGCGGCCTGGCCTATGCCCTGGCGAACCTGGGCATCGCCACCGCGTACCGTAACCGGGAGATCAGCGCGGGCGGGCACCTGCTGATCGAGGAGGCCGTGGGGCTATTTCGGGCGACCGGTGATCAGTGGGGGCTGGCCTTCGCGCTCGATCTCATGGGTGATGTGACCGGCTTGCTGGGCGGGGACGACCTGACGGTGGCGCTCTGTAAGGAGGAAAGCCTGGCCGTCTATCGCGAACTGGCCGACCAGTGGGGCATCGCCACTGAGCTAAGCGAGTTGGGCCAGCTTGCGCTGCGCCAGGGCGATTACGATACGGCGCGCACCCAACTGGAGGAAGCCGTGGCCCTGGAGCAGGTGGCCGGCGACCGCTGGTTTGCCGCGCATTCGATCCGCAGTCTGGGCGATGTCGCCTGGCACCAGGGCGACCTGGCACGGGCGCAAGCGCTGTATACCGAGAGCCTGGCGTTGTACCGCGAACTGGGCGATACGTTGCGCGCCTCGGCGGCCCTGCGCAACCTGGGCCATATCGCCCGCGACCAGGGCGATTACAGCGAGGCGGGCATCCTGTTTCGCCGCAGCCTGCGGCTGGTCCACGATCTGGGCAACGAGCAGACGGTGGCGCTCTGCCTGGCCGCGCTGGCCGGTGTGGCCGCCGCGCAGGGCCGCCATGAGCGCGCGGCCCGCCTGTTCGGCGCGGCGGATGCGCTGCGCGAAGCCAGTCGCGGCCTCCTGCCGGCGCCCGACCTGGCGGCCGCGGAGCGCGGCCAGGCTGCCGCGCGGGCGGCCCTGGGCGATGCGGCGTTTGCCCTCGCCTGGGACGAGGGCCGCGCCCTGACGGTGGCCGAGGCCGTCGCCTACGGCCAGCGCCCCGGCGACGATGCCCGGCGGCCCGTTGTGCCGCTTGGTTCTTCCGCGTAGTGGCCGGCCGGCGGTTGCCGGGCCGGTTTGAAACCGGCCCCTACAGCCGAGATTGCATCGAGCGAGCCGGTGCGCAACCGGCCCCTACCGGCGCGATTACCATGGACTCCTCGCCGGCGCGTGTGGCCGCGCCGGCTGCGCACGCATCCCGCGGATGGCTTCCCGCATCCCCCTACCTCGCCATCCGCCGTAACTGACCCGCGCCCGCTACAATAAACCAACCAGAGTACCCGGTCCTTCAAGGGAGGCGCAGACTATGGATGCCAATGGACCCAGTCTCAGCCTGGGCGGCCTGTTCGTGGGGCTAGTGATCCTGTTACTCGTGGTCTGGTTCCTCCGGCGCCTGTCGGGAGCCGGCGCCGGCCATGCACACGGCGACCACGGTTCCACCCCGCCCAATCCCGACTACCCGCCGCCGGACGAGAATTTCCAGATCAATCTGATCTCGCCTAATACGCACGTAGTCCGCGACACGCAGGGGCACATCATCCATATCGAACACATCCGCGAGTTCGGGTTAGCGGTCGGTACAGCGCAACCCCGCGCGCTGGCCGATGCCTACGTGCGCGCCAACGCCGCCCTATATGATCGGGAACTCAAGCTGGCGCTCGCCGAACCGATTTCCGGCGAATTCCGCCGCGGCGAGCCGCCGCTGTTGCGCTTCGCCGCCCAACAATCGGTGCTTGGCCGGGACGGCAGCACGGTCGTCAGCTATGGGCAGACGGTGAACGGGCTGCCGATCTGGCAGGCGGGCCTCGCCGTGACGGTGAACTATCACGACGGCAAGCGGCTGCGCGTCAATAGCTCGCAGAGCAGCCTGCATCCGCATCC
>JAICKM010000573.1 GCA_025927935.1 Chloroflexia bacterium
CCCGTAGTCGCAGCCACCGCGACGCCGCCGCCGGATACCACCACGGTCCCCCTGCCGTCCGCTACGCTGACCCCCGTGCCGGCGGATACCCCGGCAACCCCGGCGACGGCTACTACGGCGCCCGCCGAGTCACCCGGCACAGCCGCCACGGCGGAACCGTCCGCTATCGATTCGCCCGTAGCGGTGCTCAACCCGGCGGCATCCCCATCGCCACAAGCGGGGGCTGATGCGGCCCGCCCGCTGGCAGGCCGGCGCATTGGCCTGGATCCTGGGCACGGCCCGCGCAACGACCTGGGCGCCGTGCTGGTCGATAAGGACACCGGCAAGCTGATCTTGTCGGAAGACGAACTGAATCTGGACGTGGCGCTGCGCTGCCGGGACCTGTTGCAGGCACGCGGGGCCACCGTGATTATGACGCGGGAAACCAAAGATTCCTTCACCGCGCCCTGGCCGGCGGATGTCAACGGCGACGGCATCAAGCACGGCCAGGCCGACGACTTGCAAGAGCGCATCGACATCCTGAACGACGGCCATGCCGAGGTGTTCTTGAGTATCCACGCGAACAGCAGCGCCAACCCGGCCAAGCGCCAGGGCATCCAGGGTCTCTACTGCGCGACCGACGACTGCCCTTTCCCCAAGCAGAGCAAGCAGCTTGGCTTGCTGGTTATGGACCAGTTGGAGGCCAAGCTGGCCGAGGCGGGGAATCCGATCACGCAGCGCGAGTTGCGCAGCGATCTCTGGTCCGATGGGCCGGACGACCCGTACAAGCACCTGTTCCTGCTGGGACCGGCCGAGCCGCCGAGCCACCCGCGTGGCACCCACATGCCGGGCCTGATCGCCGAGTCGCTCTATGTCACCTCGCCCACCGAAGCCGCGCTGCTCAAGCAGGATCGCGTGCGCCAGGCGATTGCTCTGGCCTACGCCGACGCGCTCCAGCAATATCTGACCGCTCCGGTGCCGTAACGGCGCCCACGCCGGCAGGCACTGGTCTGCCCCTGGATGGATTCGGCAATGCCTATCTTTGACGGGCCGGACCAGCTTTATCTGGTCCGGCATGGTGAGACGCACTCGAACCGAGAACGGCGTTTCCAGGGCCAACTGGATGTGCCGCTGAGTCCCGCGGGCCATGAACAGGCCGTGGCGCTGGGTCGCTGGCTGGCGGACCGCCCGGCGCGGTTCGACGCGCTCTACAGCAGCGACCTGCGGCGCGCCGCGCAGACTGCCGAGACTGTTGGGGCGCACCTTGGCCTCACGCCGATCCTGACGCCCGCCCTGCGCGAGATTGATTGCGGCGAATGGCAGGGGCTGACCGGGGCCGAGATCGAGGCCCGCTTTCCGGGCGGGCTACAGACGTGGCACGATGAGGTCGATACCTTCTGTCTGCCCGGCGGCGAAAGCGTGCGCGACCTGGAGCGCCGCATCGTGGCCTTCTACCAGGACACAGTGACGCAGTATCGCGGCGACGCCGTGGTGCTGATCTCGCATGGGCTGTCGCTGTCCGTCCTGATCGCGGCGCTGCTGGGCTGGGATCTGGTTGGCGCCTGGCGCGAGCGGCGCGCGGGGATGGCGAATACCGGCGTCACCCTGCTGACCCGCGACCCCGCGCAAGGCGGCTATCGCCTGGATCTGCTCAACTCCACCGAACACTTGCCGCCCACCGCCGATCTGCCCGCGACGGTCACAGACTAATCGCGGCCCCGGCGCCGGATCATGTATAATAAGTGGTTGCGATAGCTGGAGCAGTGGACTCTAAATTGCAGAATCACAGGCCGAAACCAGTGTCGCGGAGGAATCAGGATGCCGATTTACGAGTATGAGTGCCGCAGTTGCGGTAAGCGCTTCGACCGGATGCAGTCGTTTCACGACGAGCCGATCCGTGTCTGCCCCGAATGTGGCGGCGAGACCCGGCGGGTGTTCCAACCGGTAGGCGTGATCTTCAAAGGGTCCGGCTGGTACATCAACGACAGCCGTAAGTCCACGAGCGAGTCGACGAGTGCCGCCGCGGACAGCGGTGGCAAGGCCGATAAGGCAGCGAGCGCGGGCAGCAAGGATGGCGAGACGAAGGGCAGCGCGACGGCGCCGGCCAAGGACAGCGGGCCGGCTGCCGCATCGAGCAAGTCGAGTGGCGAGGCATAGCGCCGGAGAGGCCCTATTATGACTGATCTATTATATGGGCGCAACGCGGTGCGCGAAGCCTTGCGCGCCGGGCGCAAAATCATGCGCCTGATTGTCGCCGAACCCGCCGCGGTGGCGGCGACATCGGGGCGACCGGGCACCCGGTCCGGCGCACCCGTTGGGCGCAGTGGCATGCCTGGACGCGGCGGTGCGCCCGTGCGTGGGGGCGCGCCCGGTCGGGGTGGCCCGCCGGGGCGCGGGGGAAAGGGGGCGGCCGGCGGGCGGCCTGGGCCGGGGCGGCCTGATGCGCGCGGGCGGGCGCTCCCGGCGGACGAGACGCGCGCCGAACGGCGCACCGTGTCCCTGGCCGGCCGCGCACCGCTGGACGAACTCATGACCCTGGCCCGGACCAAGGGCATCCCCGTCGAGCGCGTGCCGGGTGAGCGGCTGGATAAGCTGACCAACGGGGCCAATCACCAGGGCGTGGCCGCCGTGGCCGCCGAGTACCACTACCTGGCCTGGGGCGATATGATGGCGCGGGTGACGAAAGCCGGGCCGCAGGCGCTGGTTCTGGTGCTCGACAGCTTGCAGGACCCGCAGAACTTCGGCACCCTGCTACGCACCGCGGAGGCCGTGGGCGTGACGGGCGTGATTATGCCGGAGCATCGCGCCGTGGGCGTGACGCCCGCCGTGTGCAACGCCTCGTCGGGCGCGGTCGAGTATCTGCATATCAGCCAGGTTGCCAACCTGGCCCGTACCATCGAAGAACTCAAGGACGCGAACGTCTGGTGCTATGCCCTGTCCGGAGATGCCGCGGCTACACCTTACGGCAGCGCCGATTTGCAGCGACCGTTGGCCCTCGTCGTCGGCTCGGAGGGGTCGGGCGTCAGCGCCCTGGTGCGCAAGCGCTGCGACGGCGCGCTGGCCCTGCCGATGAACGGGCGCATCGAGTCGCTCAACGCCGCCGTGGCCGGGTCGGTAGTGCTCTACGAGGTCCTGCGCCAGCGCAACGGCACACCTTGATTGTGCTGATATAGCGTGGGGAACGCGGGTTGGTTGCGCGTGGCCCGGCGGCAAAAATCGCCCCCGAATTACGCACAAAATCTGGTGGCCCAGGCTTGACAAGCCGGGGAGCCATCGTGTATAATCCGTTGCACGCTGCAAAACAGCGCGCGGGAGAGCAGCGGGTCGGGCCTCCGTCCACCACACTCGTGCCGACGTAGCTCAATTGGCAGAGCTCCTGTTTTGTAAACAGGTTGTTGCGGGTTCGAGTCCCACCGTCGGCTCCCTACAATATCGCGGGCAGGTGCCGGAGTGGCCAATCGGAACTGACTGTAAATCAGTCGGGCTTCGCCCTACGGAGGTTCGAATCCTTCCCTGCCCACCCGAGCCCACGTAGCTCAGTTGGTAGAGCACGTTCTTGGTAAGAACGGGGTCACCAGTTCAAGTCTGGTCGTGGGCTCCGTACACAGCTAGCAGGCCCCAGCTATCTCCTGATAGCGTGGGGCTTTGCTTCGTATCCCGCCCGCCGCCCAACCGGCGCGACGTATACTAATTAAAGGAGATCATTTAGAGTGGCTAAGAAGAGATTCGAGCGCAACAAGCCGCACCTCAACGTGGGCACCATCGGCCACGTCGACCACGGCAAGACTACCCTCACCGCTGCGATCACCAAGGTGATGTCGCTGCAGGGCAAGGCCGATTTCGTCGATTACGCCCAGATCGATAACGCCCCTGAAGAGCGCGAGCGCGGTATTACCATCGCCATCCGTCACGTCGAGTACGAGACCGACAAGCGCCACTATGCCCATGTGGACTGCCCCGGCCACGCCGACTACATCAAGAACATGATCACCGGCGCCGCCCAGATGGATGGCGCCATCCTGGTCGTGTCGGCCCCTGACGGCCCCATGCCCCAGACCCGCGAGCATATCCTGCTCGCCCGCCAGGTGCAGGTGCCGGCCATCGTCATCTTCCTCAACAAGGTCGATATGATGGACGACGAGGAACTGCTGGAGTTGGTCGAACTCGAAGTGCGCGAACTGCTCAGCAAGTACAACTTCCCCGGCGACGACGTGCCGATTGTCCGCGGGTCGGCGCTGGCGGCGCTGAGCAGCACCAGCAAGGATCCCGCCGCGCCCGAGTACGGGCCGATCAAGGAGTTGATGGCGGCGGTGGACGACTACATCCCGACGCCGGAGCGGGCGGTGGACCGGCCGTTCCTGATGCCGATCGAGGACGTGTTCGGGATCAAGGGGCGGGGCACGGTGACGACGGGGCGCATCGAGCGCGGGCAGGTGAAGATCGGGGACACGATCGAACTGGTGGGCATGCGCGAGACGCGGACGACGGTGGTCACCGGGGTAGAGATGTTCCAGAAGACGCTGGACTCGGGGATCGCGGGGGACAACGTGGGGACGCTGCTGCGGGGGGTAGAGCGGACGGACGTGGAGCGGGGGCAGGTGCTGGCCAAGCCGGGCAGCATCAAGCCGCACACGAAGTTCTTCGCGGAGGTGTACGTGCTGAGCAAGGAAGAGGGGGGGCGGCACACGCCGTTCTTCTCGGGGTACCGGCCGCAGTTCTACATCCGGACGACGGACGTGACGGGGAACATCACGCTGCATGAAGG
>JAICKM010001039.1 GCA_025927935.1 Chloroflexia bacterium
CATGGTGCGCGTCGAGGGGCTGGACTACCCCGTCGCACCGGGCTCGACCGTCGGCTACGCCGTCGTCGTCAACATGCTCAAAGCGCTCGTCGCCGCCGAGCTGACGCGGCGCGGGCAGCCGCCGCTGGTGCTGACCAGCGGCGCGCTGATCGGCAGCGCCGCCTCGGCCGAGCTGTTCGACCGCACCTACGACGACTACCGCGCCCGCGTGGCCCAGGTCTACGGACAGAGAGATAGCCGCGAATGAACGCGTATAAACCTCTAGTTTCCGCTAAATGAACGGCATCAAGGGACGACTGTGGTAGAGTGCGGGTGCTGACGCCGTACCGTCCAAAGGAGGTCCTTGATGCCAGAGGCAGTTTATCGCATGCTGACGCTGCTGTGCCGGTTGGTCGTGAGCCTGCCGGTGGGGACGAACCTGGGCCTGCTGCACCTGCTGTGGATGCTGGTGAGCGGCCAGTTGCTGGCGACGCGCGGGGCGGTGATCCCCGGCTTGAGCGCGTGCGGCTTGTCGCGGCGCGCCGTGGGGCGGGCGTGGGCGGCGTTGGGACAGGGCGACTGGCGGAGCGCCCGGCTGCTGGCCGAGTGGCGCGCGATGATGGCCGCCGAGGGCCGCTGGCAGGTGCATACGCACGGCGGCTACCACCCCGTGGCGGTCGATGTGACGGCGTTCTGGCGCCCGCGGCTGCACGGCTGCCCGACCCGCCACTATTCGGCCGAGGCGGGCCGGGCCTTGCCCGCCATCCCACTGGGCCTGATCGGCCGCGTCGGGAGCGTGGGCAGCCAGCGCCTGGCGTTGCCTCTGGCCTTCGTGCGGACGGATCGGGCCGACCCGCGCGTCAGCACCCACGAGCGGCGGCTGGTGCGCGCGGCGGTGCAGCAGGCGCAGGACGACGACGCCCTGATCTTCGACGCCGGCTTCGGGCTCGCGCTGCTGCAAGAGGAGGGAGTGCCGCGCTACGTGGTGCGCTGTGCCAAGAACGCCACCTTTCGGCGGCGCGACGCCCCCGCGTATCAGGGCCGAGGCCGCCCGCCCACCCGCGGGGGCGTGGTGCGCCCGCTGCCCCGCACCTATCGTCAGCGGACCATTCCCGCTACCCCGCCCGATCGGACGCAGACGTGGGCGGAGGACGGGGTCGTGCTGCGCGCTCAGGTCTGGACGGACTTGGTGCGCCCGGACATCCTGCCGGAGCAGGACGCCCCCAGCGTCACGGTGATCGCCGTGCATGATCCACGCTATCGCGAGCCCTTGCTGCTGGCCACGCCTCTCACGGCTAGCCCCCCGGTGGTGCAGGCGCTCTACCGCGATCGCTGGCCCGTGGAGCAGCTCCCCTTGGCCGCCAAGCAGATGCTGGGCGCCGCGCGCCAGTTCGTCTCGGCGCCCGAAACCTGCCAGCGGCTCCCCGAACTCGCCTTGCTCGCCGGGGCTATCCTCTCCTACGGCGCAGCCACTGCCCCCGCCATCCCGACCGGCTTCTGGGATCGCCGCCCGCAGCCGACCCCCGGCCGCTTGCGCCGCGCCCTCGCCCGCGTCCCTTTTCCGCATGACTTCCCGCTCCCCGCACGACTCCGCGCTAAAAGGGCGCCCACCGCGCATCTGCCGACGGGCTTTTGGGGCCAACGATGCCGCCACACGCCGCCCCAGGACCTCGCCGCATGATCGCGGTACCATCTGATTACCGGAAACTAGAGTCATATGCACTCCGGACAATTCAACGGGCACAGCCATAGCCCGTACCTCCGCATAAGTGCCAACACCCGGCACCGTATCCATGATGTCGAGCGGCCCGACATCGGTCTGCAAGGTCATCATTGGACTGTCGCGTAACGTCCGCTCGTCCCATGAAAAGGGTAGTGCGCGGGCCTCCTCATCGGTGAGTC